>SCUQ01000256.1 GCA_004297635.1 Rhizorhabdus sp.
CGACCATCTGCGCCGCGACCGGCGCCGCTCCGACCACACTGTCCGCGCCTATCTCGCGACCGCGCATCGGCTGATCGCCTTTCTGGGCCGCCATCGCGGCGCGCTGGTCGACGGCGGAATGCTGGCCGGCCTCGACCGCGGCGATATCCGCGCCTTCCTGGCCGAACGGCGCGGGGAGGGGCTGGTCAATATCTCGGCCGCGCGCGAGCTGTCGGCGGTCCGCAGCTTCCTTGGCCATGTCGCCGAACAGCGGGGCGCGGCCGGCCCCGTCAAGATCAAGGGACCGCGCATCAAGAAGGGCATGCCCCGCCCGGTCGCGCCCGATGACATCAGCGCCATCGCCGAGGATGCGGCCGAATCCGCCAGCGAACCGTGGATCGCCGCCCGCGATACGGCGGTGCTGCTGCTGCTCTACGGCGCGGGGCTGCGCATCGGCGAGGCGATGGCGCTGACCGGCGACGTGCTGCCGCTCGGCGATACCTTGTCGGTCACGGGCAAGCGCAACAAGACCCGGCTCGTACCGATGCTGCCGCCCGTTCGCGCGGCGATCGAGGACTATGTCGCACTGTCGCCCTATGGCGCGGCGCGGGGGGAGATATTGTTCAGGGGTGCCCGCGGCGGTCCGCTGGCGCCGGACATGATCCGCCGCGCCGTCCGTGCCGCGCGGGTCCGCCTGGGCCTCGGCGATCGGACCACGCCGCACGCGCTGCGCCACAGTTTCGCGACACATCTCCTGGGGCGGGGCGCCGACCTGCGCTCGCTCCAGGAACTGCTCGGCCATGCCAGCCTGTCATCGACGCAGGTCTATACCGGCGTCGACGCCGCGCATCTGATGGACGTTTACCGGAACGCCCACCCGCGGGCGTGATGGCCCCGATTATCGTTTAGCCGAGACCTTGTTGTCCCGCGCCGGCACCCAGTCCGCAAAGGTCGGGGTGTCGCTGACCTTCCAGATTTCGCCCTTCGAATTGAGATAGAGCTTCTCCATCTCGTTGCGCTTGAACGGGCGTGAGCCGATGCGGCCGAAGATCGCGATCTGGTTGCCGCTCTCGTCCACGCCACGGTCGCGGTCGAGGCCCTTGGAGAGCGACAGTGCCGGGGAGGCGGTCTTGGCCCAGGCGATCAGTTCCGGCTTGGGCGCGGGCGAAAAGCCGTAGAAATTGGGCTGGCTCGCGGGCGAGGTGAGCTGGATGACCTTCAGGCCGTTGCGACCGTCGGCGACATAGGCGAACAGCGAGGCGTTGGTGGTGCCGACGATCACGTCCTCGGCATCGTTCATCTTCCCGTCGAACGTCACCTTCTCGTAGAGCTTGGGCTTCAGCGGCCGGGTGATGTCGACGATCATCAGGCCGTCCTGCTTCGCCGCCACATAGGCATAGGTGCGGGCGAGGTAGATGCGCTGCGCATTGGCGATCGGCAGGGTCGCCTCGGGGCGCAGCACCGGACGGTCGAGCCGGGTGACGTCGATGAGCTGCAGGCCCTCCGCCGTCGATACCCACAGATAGCGGAACTGCAGCGCCGAGGCGCGGGCGTCGTTCAGCGGCACCGTCGCCGCCAGTTTGGGCGCCTTGGGATCGCTGATGTCGACGACGACGAGGCCGATATTGGCGGTGATATAGGCGTAATTGCCGCCGATCGTGATGTGCCGGGCGCCGGCGAGCACGTTGTTGGCGTTCCAGGTGACGGTGCGCTTCAGGAAGTTGTTGCGCGGCTCGCCATCGGCCAGCGTCTCGACATTGACGACGATCAGACCCTCGACCGAGTCGGTGACGAAGGCATAGCGATAGATCTCGCCCATCTTCTGCTCTTCGTTCTCGGGGTAATATTTGATGATGTGATCGTTGCGTTCGGTCGAGATGCTCTGGCCGGTCGGCAGCGCCATGCAGGTGGCGTTCTTCGACTGGACATGAGTGTCATGGCCAAGCGCCGAGAAGGGCGCGGTGATGATCCGCTGCGAGGTGCCCTTGTTGGCGATCGAGGCGACGTCATAGACGCGGAAGCCGCCCTTGCCCTCTGCGACGAAGAAATATTCGCCGCGCAGCTGGACGCAGCGGGCGGCGCCGCCGGTCGGGTGGGTGGTGTTGGCGAATTCCTCCAGCGAGTCCGGTTCGCCCGACAGATTTTTGTCGAAGCGGGTGCCGCGCACCCATTCGATCAGCTCGCGGCCATGGTCGAGATGCTGCTTGTACCAGTCCGGATAGGCGTATTTCTGGAGATAGGAGCCGATCACGGCCTGCGGCTCGCTCCACTCGGTGACGCGGATCGCCTCGATACCCTTTTCGAGACCCGTCCAGGCATTCATGCCCACGAAGTTCACGAAGTTGGTGCCGAGCAGATTGAGCTGCGCCATGATCGCGTTGTTGTCCTCCTCCTGCGACAAATGGCAGTCGGTGCACTTCTTCGTCTCGGTCTTGCGGACCGTGTGCGGGAAGTGTGGCGCGAAGGCCTGGCTGGAATAGCCGGCGGACGAGATGGGCGGCTGCTGGATGTAGATCCGCTCGCGGTTGATGTTGGTCGAGGAGAGAACCAGCGCCGATGTCGACCGGATCGGGGCGATGATATTGCCCTTGGTGGTCTGGTGGATGCCGAGCTGGAACATCTCGTCGCGCGCGACCTGGGGGTTGTAGGTCGCGAAGTTGCGCGTCTCGATGCCATCATATTTATGGCTGGTTGTCTTCCAGTTCGCCTCGATCGGCAGGTGGCAGCCGCCGCACGATGTCGTCCAGGACAGATGGCAGGTGAAGCAGGCCATCTTGTCCATGTCATGCGCGCGGTCTCCCGGCGCGACGCCGGGGCCCCAGTCGAACTTGCCGGTTTCGACGCCCGCCTTGCCCATCAGCTTGGCGCGGGCGGCGAGCGGGTTGAAATGGGCACTGGTGCGGTCGACCGCTTCCTTGACCAGCGAAACCTTCCACTCGATCTTCGGATCGACGATCGAGCGCTGGATCAATACGCGCTCGCCGGCGGCATCGACGGTCCATTCGAAGCGCCGCTTGCCGTCCTGGTTGCGCAGCAGCGACAGATCGGTGCCGCCCGGAGGCGCGGCGGGGCCGGAGGTGCGCAGGTTCGGGAAGGCGTCGGGCGTGCCGTGGCAATCCTTGCAGCCGATCTCGACGGCATTGGCGACCTCGCCATAGAGCAGGCCGTTGCCATGGCTGTCCTGCGCGAAGTGGCAGTCGGCGCATTGCAGGCCCTTTTCGGCATGGATGTCCATCATGTGGACCGCCTTGCCCTTCTGCTCGCCCACGGGCGCGAACTCGCCCATGCCGTTCTTGCGGAATTTCTCGGGATCGTCGGGCGAGACGATGTTGCCGGCGGCGTCGAGCAGATTGCCCTCGCGATCGCGCTTGAAGATGGCCCGGAAGTTCCAGCCATGGCCGTGATAGTCGGCGAACTGAGTATCCTTGGCCTTCGGATTCACATCGTCATAGACGTTGCGCAGGAAATCGAGGTCGGCCCATTTGCCGATCGCGGCGGCGGCTTCCGGATTGCGATCGAGCACGGCGTGGCGTTCGGCCATCGTCGGGTTCTTCTGCTTCTCCGGCCACATCAGCGGCGCGTCGGACTCATAGTCCCACATCGTGTAGCCGAGATAGCTGTTCAGGAAGATGTTGGGCTGGTG
>SCUQ01000257.1 GCA_004297635.1 Rhizorhabdus sp.
ATCGGCAGACGCAACTCCAGGGGGAAGTCCTTGTAGGTACGGCTCAGCGCATATTTGACCGGCCCCGGCGACGGCCGCTGGACCGAGGCGCTGGCGTTGCAGGATCGTCTGTTCCCGCTGCATGCCGCGCTCTTCAGCGATGCGTCGCCGGGGCCGGTCAAATATGCGCTGAGCCGTACCTACAAGGACTTCCCCCTGGAGTTGCGTCTGCCGATGACGCTGCCTTCAGAAGAAAGCCGCAAGGCGGTGGATGCGGCGCTCGCGCATGCAGGTGGGGTGTGAGCCACGGAACAGTCCCGGCTTGTACGCGTAAACCGACGTCATATTTAAACATGTACCCGCCGCCGGGATTGTTCCGGCGTGCGCGTTTCCCGATTGCCTGAGGTTTATGGTCCGCCCGCGTCCCGCTGAGTTCGAAAAGACCAAGATCGTCGCCGAGAACCGGCGCGCGCGCTACGAGTATTTTCTCGAGGAATTCTTCGAAGCTGGCATCGCGCTGACCGGTACCGAGGTGAAATCGCTGCGCTTCGGTGAGGGCTCGATCGCGGAGAGCTATGCCGAGGTGAAGGACCACGAGGTTTGGCTGGTCAATTCCAATGTGCCCGAATTCAGCCATGGCAACCGCTTCAACCATGAGCCCAAGCGGCCCCGCAAGCTGCTGCTGCACGAACGCCAGATCGAGAAGATGCGTACGGCGGTGACGCGCGAGGGGATGACGCTCATCCCGATGGCGATCTATTTCAACGGGCGGGGCAGGGCAAAGGTCGAACTGGCGCTGGCCAAGGGCAAGAAGATGCACGACAAGCGCGAGACCGAAAAAGCGCGCGACTGGAAGCGTGAGCAGGGCCGGCTGATGCGGGAAAGAGGCTGATGTTCGATAGCATCGGCCGGTGGTGGCGCAAGAACGCGCCGACCCGGGAGGAACTTGAAAAGGTCCGCTGGCTCCGGCCGTTCGCGCATCGCGTGCTCGAACCGTCGCTATGGCGATTTACCCGACGGTCGGTGCCGCGCGGCGTCGCATTGGGGCTGATCGTCGGCATCTTCCTGATGATCCCTGGCCTGCAGATCATCGGTGCCGCGCTGCTCGCGCTGCCCTGCCGGGCCAATGTGCCGATCGCGGTGGCGATGACGTTTCTCAGCAATCCGGCGACCACGCCGTTCCTCCTCTATCTGTCGATCATCGTCGGCAATCGCTTCGTCCATTCGACAGCCGACATCGCGACGGTGTCCGCGATGATCGATCATGGCGCCAGCCTGATGGAATGGGCACGATGGCTCGCATCGTCGGCCGCTCCGGCGCTGGTGATGGGCCTGTTCGTGATTTCGGTAATTTCGGCCGCGATCGGCTATCTGCTGTCCAGCTGCATATGGCGCGCCTGGATATCGCACAAATGGACGCTGCGTGAGCGCCACCGCGCCGAGCGGGAGGCGGAACTCCGGGGTTGATACTGACAGTCATGATGGTAAGCCCACCGTCATAGTCAGATCATACACCGAGGTTTTCATGAACAAATTCCTGATCACGCTGGTTGCGGGCAGCATCCTTGCGCCGGTGGCCGGTGCTGCACCGGCCAAGCCCACCTATGGCAGCTTCGGTTTCGATAGTGCCGGCATGAACAAGGCCGTGAAACCCGGCGACGATTTCTACGAATATGCCAATGGCCGATGGGCCAAAAACACCGCCATCCCCGCCGACCGCTCCAATTTCGGCATGTTCACCGTGCTGGAAGAGCTGTCGATGTCACGCAGCCACGCCATCCTCGACAAGGCGAAGCCCGGCACCAGGATCGGTGATTTCTATACCAGCTTCATGGACGAGAAGACGGTCGACGCCGCCGGGATCGCGCCGCTGACCCCGACCCTCAGGTCGATCGAAGCGCTCGGCGACAAATCGGCGGTTTCGGCGAAGATGGGCGCGCTGTTGCGCGACGGCATGGTCACGCCCTTCCTGGTCTATATCGATCAGGACGACAAGAATCCCGAAAGCTACATCGCCATCATGCGCCAGCGCGGCCTCGGCATGCCCGACCGCGATTATTATCTGAAGACCGACGCCGAGATCGCCAAGACCCGCGCCGCCTATCAGGCCTATGTCGCCCAGCTCCTCACGCTCGCGGGCGAGCAGCAGGCCGAGCAGCGCGCCGCTCAGGTGATCGCGTTCGAAACCGAACTGGCCAAGGTCCAGTGGACCCGTGTCGATTCGCGTGACAGCAGCAAGACCTACAACAAATGGCAGCGCGCCGATTTCGTGAAGAACGCACCCGGTTTCGACTGGGACGCCTATTTCAAGGCCGCCGGGCTCGACGGGCAGGGCACTTTCCTCGTCGGCCAGCCCACGGCCTTCGCGGGCATGGCCAAGGCGATCGAGGCCGCGCCGCTGGGCGTGCTCAAGGATTATCTGCTCGTCGCGACGATCAACACGCATGCGCCCTATCTGTCGAAAGCGTTCGTCGACGCGGAGTTCGCGTTCAACCAGACGGTGCTGTCGGGCACGCCGCAGAACAGCGACCGCTGGAAGCGGGGCGTCACCCTGGTCAAGAACCTGATCGGTGAGGATCTCGGTCAGGAATATGTGAAGGCCCATTTCACCCCCGAGACGAAGGCGGCGGCGGACGAGCTTGTCCGCAACATCATCGCGGCGATGGGCAAGCGGATCGACGGGCTCAGCTGGATGGCGCCCGAAACCAAGATCAAGGCACATGCCAAGCTGGCCGCCTTCATGCCGAAGATCGGCTATCCATCGAAATGGCGCGATTATACGGGTCTGGAGATCAGGCGCGGCGATCTGCTCGGCAACGTCATGCGCGCCAATGCGTTCGACTGGCAGCGCAATCTCAACAAGCTCGGCAAGCCGATCGACCGCACCGAGTGGCAGATGACGCCGATGGAAATCAACGCCTACGCCAATTTCGGCATGAACGAGATCGTCTTCCCAGCGGCGATCCTGCAGCCGCCTTTCTTCGATCCGCACGCCGATCCGGCCATCAACTATGGTGGCATCGGCGCGGTGATCGGGCATGAGATCAGCCATCACTTCGACGATCAGGGCGCCAAATATGACATGCACGGCCGCCTCGCCGAGTGGTGGACCCCCGAGGACATCCGGAATTTCAACGCGTTGACGGCGCAGATCGTCAAACAATATGACGGCTATGAGCCGCTACCCGGAATGCATGTGCAGGGCGCTCTGACCCAGGGCGAGAACATCGCCGACCTGGCCGGGCTGACGGTCGCCTATGAAGCCTATCATATCTCGCTGAAGGGCAGGAAAGCGCCGGTGATCGATGGCTTTAGCGGCGATCAGCGTTTCTATCTGGGCTGGGCGCAGGTGTGGCGGCGCAATTATCGCGAGGCCAATCTGCGCCAGCGGCTGCTGACCGACCCGCATTCGCCGTCTGTGCAGCGCAGCTGGGTGGTTCGCAATCTCGATCCCTTCTACCCGGCCTATGGAGTGAAGGCAGGGGAGAAGCTCTACCTGTCGCCGGCGGAACGCATCCGTATCTGGTGACCCAGAGCGTGAAATAGAAACCGCTCACCCTGAGGAGGCATTGAGCGAAGTCGAAATGCCGTCTCGAAGGGGCCGCTCGATCTGGACGGCCCTTCGATACGGGCCTTCGCCATGCTCAGTCCCTACTCAGGAAGAGCGGTGAAGGGTTGAGGAAAGTGGGGCCATTCCTGTCTATCCCCCATCTTGACGCCATGCCGCTCCGGAGAGGACAAGGCAGCCCATGGCGACGCTTTTTTCAACCGCACCGATGACCGCCAGTTCGGGCCGCGTCGTTCTGAACCTGATGCTGGCCGCGCTGACCCTCGTTGCGTCGGTCGGCATGGCCGGGATGATCTGGGGCGCTACGGACGACCTGCTGGTCGCAGGTCTGTTCATGCTCGCCTTCTGCCTGGGCATCGGGATGATCCTGCTTGTCGCGATGATCCGCGCGCAGATTCATGTCCGGCCGATGCAGCAGGTCGATATGAGCCTGGTGCTGGGCACGATCGAGGATTCGGATACCGGCATTGCCGTCACGGGGCCGGGCGGCAACCTGGTCTGTGCCAACCGGCAGTTCGAATCCTGGTTCGGCGGCCTGCCCACGCCGCCCGGTCTGCCGCTCGACAATGAAGCGCGGATGCGGCTGACCGCAGCGGCGATCGCCGCGCGACGTGACGGCCGCGCCGATATCGAGAAGCTGGAAAGCGACCGGGGCCTTATCGACGTCGTCGTCCGGCGCGCCGGCAATCTCGACGGCCATCTCGTCTGGCGGTTCCGCCGATCGAGCCAGTTCGACAGCTTCGGTGACATCATGCGTATGCTGGGCAGCGATATCGGACGCCGGCTCGGCAGCGCCGGTGTGATGACCGCGCTGGTCGACGGCAACGGCATCGGTATCGTCGCCAACCGCGTATTCCTTCAGCGTGTGCTGGGGTCCCCCGACGCCCCGTCGTCCGGATGGGCCTTTGCCGAATTGCTGCGCAGTGACGGCGATGCGATCCGGCTCGCCGCCGATCCGCCGACGGCCGATCCGGTGCGCCTGATCCAGGTTCCGCTAGACGATCAGGGCCGGGTCCGCGCGACCCTGTTTCTGCTGCTCGACGAGACACCTGGCACGCGTGAGGCGCGGGCCGTCGCCACCGGCGATCTCCATGCCCTGCTCGGCATGCTTCCGCTCGGCCTCGCGGTGGCCGAGCAGGATGGCCGGCTGTTGTTCATGAACGCCCATTTCCGGCGGGCGGCCGGCATCGGCCCCGATACCGCGATCGTCTATCCCAGCGACCTTGTCGTCGAGGAGGACAAGGCGGCGGTTTCGGATGCGGTGCGCCGCTTCTCGGCGGGTCGCGGCTCGGCGAGCGATCTTTCGGTGCGGCTGAAGGCGCGGCCGGAAGAGAATGTCGCGTTGACGATCGCGGCCGCGAAGGGGCTCGGCAAGGCATCGGTACTGCTCAGCCTCAAGGACAATAGCGAAGAATCGAAGCTCAAGCGGCAGGTCGCCCAGGCGATGAAGATGCAGGCGGTGGGTCAGCTCGCCGGCGGCGTGGCGCATGACTTCAACAATATCCTGACCGCGATCATCGGCCATTGCGACCTGATGACGATGCGCCATATCCCCGGCGACAGCGACTATGACGATATCCAGCAGATCAAGCATAATTCGAACCGTGCCGCGGCGCTGACCCGCCAACTGCTGGCCTTCTCGCGTCAGCAGACCTTGCGGCCGCAGATCCTCCAGCTCCCGGACATCATCTCGGAGATCACCAATCTGTTGAAACGCCTGCTGGGCGAGACGGTCCGGCTCGAGGTCAGCCATGGCCGCAGCCTCGGCACGGTACGCGCCGATCCGGGGCAGCTGGAGCAGGTGATCGTCAATCTCGCCGTCAACGCGCGCGATGCGATGCCCGAGGGCGGTACGCTGACGATCCAGACCTATGGTCTCAGCCAGGCCGATGTCCGCAAGCTCGGCATCGAGATCATGCCCGTCACCGAATATACCGCGATGAAGGTGACGGATACCGGCACCGGCATTCCCCAGGACATCCTCAACAAGATCTTCGAACCCTTCTTCACCACCAAGGAAGTGGGCAAGGGTACCGGCCTTGGCCTTTCCACCGTCTATGGCATCGTCAAGCAGACCGGCGGCTTCATCTTTGCGGAGAGCGAGCTGGGGAAGGGGACGAGCTTCATCATCTATCTGCCGGTCCACGAAGCCCCCGCCACCGCGCCGGTCGCGCGCGCGCCGGTCAAGGAAGCGAGCCCCGAATTGTGGGGCACCGGAACGATCCTGCTGGTCGAGGACGAGGCGATGGTCCGCGCCGTGGCCGAGCGCGCGCTGGCGCGGCAGGGCTACAAGATCCTCACCGCCACCAATGGCGAGGAGGGGCTGGAGATCATCGAGGCGGGCGACGAGCCGATCGACCTCGTCATCTCCGATGTGGTCATGCCGACGATGGATGGCCCGACCATGGCCCGCGCCGCGCGCGAGAAGCGGCCCGACCTGCCGATCATCTTCATGTCCGGCTATGCGGAGGAGCAGCTGCGCAAGTCGATCGATCTCGACAATATCGGATTTCTGCCCAAGCCCTTCTCGGTCCAGCAGATCGGTCAGGCGGCGCGGGAAGCGCTGTCGGGGAACATATCCCGCGAGACTGTCGAATAGGTCGCGGCGCCGTCGCACTGGACATCTGTTCCGTTTATGTTCTAGTGTGGGCGC
>SCUQ01000258.1 GCA_004297635.1 Rhizorhabdus sp.
GTCCGCTCGATCTGGTTGGCGAGATTGGTCTGGAGCACCGCGAGCATCACGAACAGGGTGAGGCCCAGGCCGAGTGCGATGATCAGCCGGTCGGTCTGCGCCGCGGGCCGATGGAGATTGGCGATGGCGAGGCGGAGCAGCGGGCGGCGCGGGCGGGGCAGGGCACGGGCGACGCGCTTCACCAGCCGGCCGATCCCGCCGAGCAGCAGGAAGATGACGACGGTACCGCCCAGGAAGCCGGCGCTGAGCAGCGGCTGCCGCGCGGTGCCGATCGCCAGCCCGGCTATGCCCAGTGCGGCCAGCGCCATCGGCAACAACACCGTCCAGCGCGGCATGCCGAAAGGCTCCACCCGGGCGCGGAAGATCGCCGCCGGGCTGATCTGTCCGGCACGGCTCAGCGGTGCGAGGCTGAACAGCAGTGCGGCCAGCAGGCCATAGACCGCACTGATCGCCAGCGGCTGTGGGAAGATCGCGAATTTCGGTGCGACGGGCAGGGCGTCTCCCGCCACCCAGCCGACGATCGCCGGCACCGCTGCCCCCATCGCCAGCCCGGCCAGGATAGCGCCGCCAGCGACGATCGCGACCTGGATCAGATAGATGCGGAAGATGGTCTGCGCGGAAGCGCCCAATATCTTCAGCGTGGCGATGGCGGGGCGACGCTGATCGAGCCAGGACGCGACGCCATTGCCTACCCCGATTCCGGCGACGATGAGTGCGGTCAGCCCCACCAGCGTCAGGAACTGGCCGAGCTGATCGACGAAACGGCGCAGCCCGCGCGCCGCATTGGTGCGGTCGCTGACCTCCCAATTGGCGTCGTAGAAGCGGTCCTCGAGCTTCAGGGCCAGGGCATGGGCATCCTGATCGCCGGGCAGGCGGATGCGGTAGCGGGTGGTGTAGAGGCTGCCGGGCTGCACCAGGCCGGTCGCCTCCAGCCCCTCGCGCGATACCAGGATGCTGGGGCCGAGGGTGAAGCCTTCGCCGACCCGGTCGGGCTCGTCGGCGATCAGCCCGACGATGCGGAGCTGGGCCTCGCCCACCTTCATCCGGTCGCCGACCCGCAGCGAAAGCCGTTCGACAAGGGCCGGGGCAACGACCGCATCGAGGCCGGCCGGTCCCTTGCCCAGCGCGCCGGGCGCGAGCGTCAGCCGGCCATAGAGCGGCCAGCCCGCATCGACGCCCTTCAGCTCCGCGAGCACCGAAGCCTGCGCATCCAGCCGCGATGCCATCGCCCTCAGGCGGATGCTTCGCGACAAGGCGCCATATTGCGCGAAGGCCGCGCGTTCGGTCTCGGTGGCATCGCGCTGGCTGACCCGCAGCTCGATGTCGCCGCCCAATATCTCCCGACCGCGGGCATCGAGTTCGGCGGTGATCGCCTGACCCAGGCTGCCAACCCCGGCAAGGCCGGTAACGCCCAGGAACAGGCAGATGATCAGCAGACGCAGCCCCTTGAGGCCGCCGCGCATGTCGCGCAGCGCCAGCGCCCAGGAGACGTTCATGCCGCTTGCTTGTCCGACAGGATCGCGCCGTCGCGCATCTCCACCACCCGTGCACAGCGTTTGGCCAGGGCCGGTTCATGGGTGATGATGAGCAAGGTCGCCCCGGTTTCGCGCTGGCGATCGAAGATCAGGTCCATGATCGCCGTGCCGGTCGCGGCATCGAGATTGCCGGTCGGTTCGTCGGCGAAGAGCAGCGCCGGGCGCGCGGCGGTGGCGCGGGCGATCGCGACCCGTTGCTGCTCGCCTCCGGAAAGCTGGGCGGGATAATGATCGAGCCGGTGCCCGAGGCCGACCGCTTCAAGCTCGGCGCGCGCCCGTACGAAAGCATCGCCGTCGCCCGCCAGTTCCAGCGGCACCGCGACATTTTCCAGCGCGGTCATGGTCGGCAGCAGGTGAAAGGCCTGAAGAATGATGCCGATGCGGCCGCGCCGGGCCGCTGCCAGGGCGTCTTCATCGAGCGTGCCGAAATCGAGGCCGGCGATCATGATCCGGCCGTCATCGGCGCGTTCGAGGCCCGACAGTACCGCCATCAGCGACGATTTCCCCGATCCCGATGGCCCCAGCAGCGCGACCGTCTCACCCCCGCTGATGCTGAGATCGATGCCCTTGAGGATATCGACCCGCGCCGAACCCTTGCCCAGCGCGAGGCGAACGGCGCTGGCGTCGATGATGGGAGCTGTCATGCGGGTGATGCGATCCTCGGACGTTGCTGCTCCGCAACATGAGGATTGGACGGGGCGGGATCAATGGGGGAGGCGGAATTTCGTGACTCAGCTCCGTCGCAGAGCCTCGGTTGGGGCGTTTATGCCGCTGCCGCCTTCGGGCCCTGCGCCGCAATACGCTGCAATTCTGGTAATGCCCGGTCCAGCGCGCTTTGCCGATGATCGTCACAGCGCGGCATCCGGTTCCAGGCGTCGAGTGCGGCGATCTTATAGGCCTCGGCCAGCGTGGGGTAGTTGAAGGTATTCTCGACGAAATAGTCGATCGTGCCGCCCAGGTTGAGCACCGCCTGGCCGATATGGATCAGTTCG
>SCUQ01000259.1 GCA_004297635.1 Rhizorhabdus sp.
GGATTCGAACCTGCGACCCCTTGACCCCCAGTCAAGTGCGCTACCAGGCTGCGCCACGCCCCGACCAAGGCTGCGCGCTTTAGGCAGGTCTTCACCGCTTGGCAAGCGCCCGGTTGCCTCTGATATGCGGAACGTGATAGGCGCGCGCCACTTCAAGGCCGCAACCGGCCCGCCTCTTTTCCGGGATGCCATAGAATGTTTGCTTCTCCCGCTTATGCCCAGGCCGCCGGCGCAGCACCCGCCGGTGGGGGTGGTGTTGCGATGCTCATGCAGTTCGCGCCGCTCGTCTTCATCTTCGTCATCTTCTACTTCCTGCTGATCCGTCCACAGCAGAAGCGCATGAAGGAGCATCGCAACGCGGTCGATGCGGTGCAGAAGAACGACCAGATCGTCACCGCCGGCGGCATCCTCGCCAAGGTGACGAAGGTCGAGCCGAACGAGGTGGAGGCGGAGATCGCGCCCAATGTCCGCGTGAAGATCGTCAAGGCCACCATATCCGAGGTCCGCCCCTCGGGCGCGGGCAAGCCCGCGAACGACTGAGCCCAGCAATGCTCGATTTCCCGCGCTGGAAGATTCTGTCGATCACCATCACCCTGGCGATCGGCGTTCTCCTCTCCTTCCCCAGCTTCATTCCCGAATCGCTCTCGGCGCGCTGGGGGCTGAGCGGGCTGCCGCGCATCAACCTGGGCCTCGATTTGTCCGGCGGCAGCCATCTGATGCTGGAGGCCGACACCACCGATCTGGCGAAGCAGAATATCGACCGGATGGAAGAATCGGTCCGCACCGAGATGCGCCGCGCCGATCCGCCGATCGCGATCGGCGACATCTCGACGACGGGGGGGCGCCTGTCCTTTTTCGTGCGCGACGGCGCCCAGCTCGACGCTGCGGTGGAGCGAATCCGTACCCTCACCCAGCCCTCTGGCATGACCGGCCAGCGCGACTGGAACGTCGCGGTGGTCGATTCGACCCGCATCGTCCTGACCCCGACCGAGGCGGGCCTCGCCCAGGCGACCGATGCCGCGATGCAGGTCGCCACCGAGGTCGTCCGCAAGCGCATCGACGAAATGGGCACGCGGGAACCCAATATCGTCCGCCAGGGCAGCGATCGTATTCTGGTCCAGGTGCCAGGCCTGCAGGATCCCGCCGCGCTGAAGGCGCTGCTGGGCCGCACTGCCAAGCTGGAGTTCAAGCTCGTCGACCTGACCGCCGATCCCGCTGCCGTCGCGCAGGGCCGTGCCCCGGTCGGCAGCGAAGTGCTCGCCTATCCCGAAAGCCCGACCGGCGTCCCGCTGATCGCGGTCCAGCGCCGGGCCATGCTGTCCGGCGACGAACTGATCGACGCCAAGCTGAGCTATAACAGCCAGACCAACGAACCCGTCGTGTCGATCACGTTCAACAGCGAGGGCGGCCGCAAATTCGCCAGCGTGACGCAGGAGAA
>SCUQ01000260.1 GCA_004297635.1 Rhizorhabdus sp.
GCGTCAATGGAGACGCCGGCGAGCGTCTGCGCCCAATGCTCATAGGGCACATCGCTATAGGTCCAGCGCGCTGCGAGATCGTGTAGCAGCAGGAAGGCGGCGATGCATGCCACCGAACCAGTCGACAGCGGAAAGCGTCGCAGCAGCCAAGGCGATGCGAGCAGCAACAACCCGACCGGACCCAGCTGGAGCCAAGTATTGGGAGGATAGGTGGCACCCCACCCGCTGAGCGGCACGGACAGGGCCACAAGCCCGATCAGCGACTTCTGACTTGTCAGCAATACGCTTATCCTTCCCGTCACCCCTGCGGAGGCAGGGGCCCATGTCTCTTTTCACGAACGGCGTCGCGTGAGGAGACAGACATGGATGCCAGCCTATGCCGGCACGACGGTCAAGGGGATTGAGCGATCAGTCCTTCTTCAGATGCCGGCGGCCGAGCAGCTCGGCGATCTGCACCGCGTTCAGAGCCGCGCCCTTGCGGAGATTGTCGGAGACGCACCACAGCACCAGGCCGTTCTCGACGGTCGGGTCCTCGCGGACGCGGCTGACGAAGGTGGCGAACTCGCCGACGCACTCGATCGGCGTGACATATCCGCCGTCTTCGCGCTTATCGATCAGCATGACGCCGGGCGCCTCGCGCAGGATCTTCTGCGCATCCTCGGCCGACAGCTCATTCTCCAGCTCGATCCAGATCGCTTCCGAATGGCCGACGAACACGGGCACGCGCACGCAGGTCGCGGACACCTTGACCTTCGGGTCCATGATCTTCTTGGTCTCGACGACCATCTTCCACTCTTCCTTGGTGAAACCATCGTCGAGGAAGCTGTCGATGTGCGGGATCACGTTGAAGGCGATCTGCTTGGTGAACTTCTTCGGCTCGGCGGGATCGCCGACGAAGATGTTGCGGCTCTGCTCGAACAGTTCGTCCATGCCTTCCTTGCCGGCGCCCGATACCGACTGATAGGTCGACACCACCACCCGCTTGATCGTCGCGGCGTCGTGGAGCGGCTTGAGCGCCACCACCATCTGCGCTGTCGAGCAGTTGGGGTTGGCGATGATGTTGCGCTTCTTATAGCCGTCGATCGCCTCGGGGTTCACCTCGGGCACGATCAGCGGAATATCGGGCTCCATCCGGTAGAGCGACGAATTGTCGATCACGGTGCAGCCCGCCGCCGCCGCCTTGGGCGCATAGATCTTGGTCGCGGTCGAGCCGATCGCGAACAGCGCTATGTCCCAGCCGGTGAAATCGAAATGCTCGATATTCTGGACCTTGAGCATCTTGCCGGTCTCGCCGAACTCGATCTGGTCGCCCTGGCTGCGCGCGGAGGCGAGTGCGGCGATCTCGTCGATCGGGAATTCCCGTTCGGCGAGGATGTTCAGCATTTCGCGGCCCACATTGCCGGTGGCACCCGCGACGACGACACGATAGCCCATTTGACAGTCCTTTGTTGGGCGTCGGCCCGGCTATCCGCCGGGTCTGACAAGAATGTAAGAAGAGTGATTTCGAGGCAGTTGAGGATCAACTGGCAGCTCGGAAATCACGGCAAACGAACACGTCCAGATAAGCAAACGGCCGGTCTCCCGAGGGAGCCGGCCGCCTGCGAGGTTTGGTTGGGAGCCCGGTCGATCAGGCTTCCTGGGCCTCGGCGGCCGGCTTATGGTCGCGACGCTCCGCAATACGCGCGGATTTGCCGCGACGGCCGCGGAGGTAATAGAGTTTGGCGCGACGGACGACGCCCTTGCGAACGACTTCGATCGACTCGACGTTCGGGGAATAGAGCGGGAAGACGCGCTCGACGCCCTCACCGAACGAAATCTTGCGGACGGTGAACGACGATCCCATGCCCTTGTTGGCGCGGGCGATGCAGACGCCCTCGTAATTCTGGACGCGGGTGCGCTCGCCTTCGACGACCTTCACGCCGACGCGCAGCGTGTCACCGGGACGGAAATCGGGAATCGACTTCGATTCCTTGAACTTGGCAATCTGCTCGGCTTCGAGCGTCTGGATGAGGTTCATGGCTCATCGCTCCTTCTTCTGTCGCCGCGCGCCAGAGGGAGACTGGTCCCGAGCGCCCTCATGGCGCTCCCAAAGGTCCGGCCTCCTTAGCCTTGTATCGGTCTCCGCCATGGCTTTCCGCCAGGCGTCGATCCTCGCATGATCCCCAGATCGCAGCACCTCGGGGATCGTGCGCCCTTCCCACTCAGCAGGTCGGGTATAATGCGGATATTCGAGAAGGCCGCTTTCGAAGCTCTCGTCATCCCCGCTGTCGGGGGCGCCCATTACGCCGGGAAGCAGCCGAATGCAAGCATCGAGCAGGGTCAAGGCGCCCATCTCGCCGCCCGACAATATATAGTCGCCGATCGACACCGGCTCGATCGGCCGCGCCTCGAACAGCCGTTCGTCGATGCCCTCGAATCGCCCGCACAGAATCGTGACGCCGGGACCGGCCGCCAGTTGGCGGACGCGCGCCTGGGTGAGGGGGCATCCACGCGGCGTCATCGCCAGCACGGGGGCATCAGGATGGCGCTCGATCGCATGATCGACCGCGCGCGCCAAGACATCGGCCCGCATCACCATCCCCGCCCCGCCGCCCGCCGGCGTGTCATCGACCGAGCGGTGCCTGTCGGTTGCGAAATCGCGAATCTGGACGGGATCGCACATCCATTTCCCCTCCGCGAGCGCGCGGCCCGCCAGCGATGCGCCGAGCGGCCCGGGGAACATCTCGGGGTAGAGGGTGAGAATGGTGGCGGCGAAGGGAGCCATCGCCGCGCTTACAACAGCCGCCGCGCCACCAGATCGGTGCAGATGGCGAGCAGCGCGCCGGCCACGAGCAGCATGGCGAGCATGATGCCCCAGCCGCCGATCGCGAAGGCGTCGCCGGTGGTCAGCAGTGCGCCGAACAGCAGCAGCGGCGGCGGCACCACCTGCACGGCGGCCAGGAGGAGGCGCGCGCGCGGCGGCAGGCCCCGCTTGCGGGTACGGACCACGCCATAGGCAATGATCACCAGATAGATGGAGCCGATCAGCAGGAAGATGATGGCGGGATTCATTCGACGAACTCCGGATCGATCAGCAGCCGATCGGGTTCGATCGTCACCGCCTTGGCGACGGGTACCATGAAGCGCTTGCCGTCGGGCTTCTCGATCTCGAGCACGTCGCCGGCACCGAAATCATCGATCATCACGGCGGTCCCGATCGGCTGTCCATCGGCAAGGCAGGGCAGCCCGATCAGGTCGATATGATAATATTCGTCCTCCGCAAGCGGCGGCAGGGCCGAGCGTGGCACGCTCAGCTCGGTACCGCGCAGCGCCTCGGCGGCGTTACGGTCGGTGATCTCGGCGAAGCGCGCGACCGCGCCATTTGCGGCGGGGCGGAACGCGGTCAACGTGAAGGTGCGTCCGGCGCCCTGGAGCGACGGATAGGCCTTCAGATCATCGCTGAACAGCTTCAGGCGCACCTCGCCGGTGATCCCATGCGCGCCAATGATGGCGGCGAGGACGATGGGTTTGTCCATCACGCCCCCTCCCTGCCAAGGGAGGGGGCCAGGGGGCGGGGCCGGCCGATGCGATTGAAAGCCATAACGGCGTTACCCAAACCTATCTGGCGGACTTGACCCACCCGACCCCTCCCGTAGCCGGGAGGGGCTTCAACAGCCTTACGCTTCGCTCTTTTCCTCGGAAGCGTCGGCGGCGGGAGCTTCCTCAGCGGCCGGAGCCTCTGCGGCGGGGGCTTCCTCGGCCGGAGCCGCGGCGGTCACGTCCTCGGCGGCAGCAGCCTCCTCCTCGGCCGGCGCCGGGGCGGCAGCGGCCTCGGCGGCTGCCTCATTGGCGGCGTCGATCTTGGCCTGGCGCTCCTCGGCGCGCTCGACGGCCTTCTCGCCCGGCTTGCCCTTGTTGGGGTTGTTGCGAGCGGCGCGCTCCTTGACACCGGCGACGTCGAGGAAGCGGGCGACGCGATCGGTCGGCTGGGCGCCGACCGAGAGCCAATGCTTGGCACGCTCGGTGTCGAGCACGACGCGCTTGGGATCGTCCTTGGCGAGCAGCGGATTATAGGCACCGATCTTCTCGATGAAGGCGCCGTCGCGCGGGCTGCGCGAATTGGCGACGACGATGCGGTAATAAGGGCGCTTCTTGGCGCCGCCACGGGCGAGACGGATGGAAACGGACATCGGGTAGTTCCTTTCTGGTATTCGATCTGGATGTAATCAGCGTTTTTTCAGGAAATTCTGGAAACCGGGGGGCAATCCCTGGGGATTGCTGGGCAGGCCCGGCAGGCCGCTTCCGCCCGGCATCGGGGGCAGACCGCCCCCACCGCCGCCGCCCAGCATGCCGCCGAGACCGCCGCCGCCGCCAAGCAGCCCGGCGAGGCCCTTGAGACCGCCCATTTTCTTCATCTTCTT
>SCUQ01000261.1 GCA_004297635.1 Rhizorhabdus sp.
CTCGGCATAATAGCCGCCCATGACCCCCTGCAGTTCCGGGAACTCGCCAACCATCGCGGTGGCGAGATCGGCCTTGGCGAGCAGGCCCGCGCGGCGCGCGGTTTCCGGATCGCGTTCAGGGAAATAGGCGTTCGCGATCCAGCCGGCGAGATCGGCGATGCGATCGGCCTTGGCCCGCAGGGTGCCCATGCCCTCGTAGAAGAGCATCGCTTCGAGCTTTTGCAGATAGCCTTCGAGCGGAACCTTCAGGTCCTGCTCCCAGAAGAATTTCGCATCCGACAGCCGCGCCGCCAGCACCTTGCCATTGCCCGCGACGATCGCGGCGCCGCCGTCCTTCGCGGTGATGTTGGCGGTGCAGATGAAGGCGGGAGCGAGCTTGCCCTCGGCATCGTTCAGCACGAAATATTTCTGGTTGGTGCGCAGGGTGAGCTGGATCACCTCGCGCGGCACCTCCAGAAAGCTCGGGTCGAAATGCCCGAGCAGCGGCACCGGCCATTCGGTGAGCCCGGCATTCTCCGCGACCAGCCCCTCGTCGGGGATCACGCTCAGCCCCGCCGCGGCGGCCAGTTCCGCGGCGCGGCTGCGGATCATCTCGCGGCGCTCGGCCGGATCGACGATGACATGACAGGCGCGCAGCTTCTCGACATAGTCGGCGGCGCTGCCGATCGTGATGACGCCGGGATGGTGGAAGCGATGGCCGACCGTCGCCGCCCCGCTCGTCAGCCCGTCGATTTCGACGGGCACGATCTCGTCGCCGAGCAGCGCGACGATGCCCTGCAGCGGGCGCACCCAGCGCAGCGAGCCCGTCGAGGCCGAAGCAGTGCCCCAGCGCATCGACTTGGGCCAGGGAAAGGCGCGGATGATCGCCGGGATCGCCTCGCTCAGCACCTGCGCGGTCTCGCGCCCCGGTTTCTCGACGATCGCGAAATAGATACCGTCACGCTCGACCAGCTGGTCCTGAGTCAGCCCGGTCTTGCGCAGGAACCCTTCGAGCGCCGGCGGCGGTGCGCCGACCTTGGGGCCCTTGGTCTCCTCGGAGACGGCAGCGGTCGCCAGCGGCAGCCCATGCGCGATCAGCGCGAGGCGGCGCGGGGTGACGTAGGACGTGATGCTCTCGGGCTTCAGGCCGGCCTTGGCCAGCTCCTCGGTGAACAGCCGCGCGAGATCGGCCGAAGCCTTCTCCTGCATCCGCGCCGGAATTTCCTCGGAGAGGAGTTCGAGCAGGAAGTCTGCCATGATCAGGCCTCCCACCCGTTATGGCTCATCCACGCCGCGCAGGCGCCCTTCGCCAGTTCGCGGACCCGGCCGATATAGGCCTGGCGCTCGGCGACCGAGATCACGCCGCGCGCCTGGAGGGTGTTGAAGATGTGGCTGGCCTTGATCGCCTGGTCATAGGCCGGCAGCGGCAGCGGCGTATCGCGCTCCAGTAGCGCCTTGCACTCGTCGGCGGCCTGGGTGAACTGCCTGAACAGCAGATCGGTGTTGGCGGCCTCGAAATTATAGGCGCTGAACTGGCGCTCATTTTCGAGGAAGACGTCGCCATAGGTCACGCCCTCGTCGTTGAAGGCGAGGTCATAGACCCGGTCGACGCCCTGGATATACATCGCCAGCCGCTCCAGCCCATAGGTCAGCTCGCCCGCCACCGGCTTGCAGTCGAAGCCGCCGACCTGCTGGAAATAGGTGAACTGGGTGACTTCCATGCCGTCGCACCAGACTTCCCAGCCCAGGCCCCAGGCGCCCAGCGTCGGGCTTTCCCAGTCATCCTCGACGAAGCGGATGTCGTGCGCCAGCGGATCGATGCCGATCCGCGCGAGGCTGCCGAGATACAGCTCCTGCAGATTGGCCGGACTCGGCTTCAGGATCACCTGATATTGATAATAATGGCCCAGCCGGTTCGGGTTCTCGCCGTAGCGGCCGTCGGTCGGGCGGCGCGACGGCTGGACATAGGCCGCCTTCCAGTGGTTCGGGCCGAGCGCGCGCAGGGTGGTCGCGGGGTGGAAGGTGCCCGCCCCCATCTCCATGTCATAGGGCTGGAGGATGACGCAGCCCTGATCGCTCCAATAATCATGGAGCGTCAGGATCAGGCGCTGGAACGAGAGCGGCTTGGTCGCCAAGACACGGGTCCTTCGGGTGTGCGAAAAAGTCGTAGGCCCTTTGGCGTGGGCGGGGCCATGGGTCAAGGATAGCAGGCGGCCACCGGTTGGCGATCACGCCAGCCTCCACTGGCATGACGATAGGAGATGACCTACATCTCCCCCATGCGCTTCCTCCGCCGGCTCCTCGCAGCCGCCCTCGCCCTCACCCTCGCCGCGCCGGTCACGGCGGCTCCGGCGCTGTGGCGGTTCGGCGACAAGGATACCACCATCTATCTGTTCGGCACGATCCACGCGCTGCCGCCCGGCTATCGCTGGCAGGATGCGCGCATCCGCCGGGCGATGGCGTCGGCCGACACGCTGGTGATCGAGACGATCATCGACAAGGACCCGCAGGCGATCGCCCGGCTGTTCCCGCCGCCGGACCCCAGCCTTCCCCCGATCATCGAGCGCGTGCCCGAAAAGAGCCGCAAGGCGTTCGCCGCGATCCTCGAGAGGGCGAAGCTCGATCCGGCGATGCTCAGCCGGATGCCGACCTGGCAGGCCAGCTTCATGCTGATGGGCGCGATGATGAAGGATCTCGGCGTCGCGCGCGATTCCGGGGTGGAGGGCAGCATCCTGCCCGCCTTTGCGCCTGCCGCGCCCCCTGCCTCTGGCGCGGCCGTCCCCGGCCCCGTCGCCGCGCCAAAGAAGGTCGAGGCGCTGGAGACGGCATCGGAGCAGCTCGGCCTGTTCGCCAGCCTGCCCGAGGCCGACCAGCGCGAAATGCTCGCCAGCTTCGCCGATGGCAGCGGCGAGGCGCGCAAGGATTATGCCCGGCTGCTGCGCGCCTGGACGACCGGCGATCAGGCGTCGATCGCCCGCGCCTTTAACGAGGATGAAGACCTCACGCCCCATCTGCGCGATGTGCTTCTTAAGAAACGTAACGAGAATTGGGCGCGCTGGCTGAAGACGCGGCTGGACGTGCCGGGCACGGTTTTCGTCGCCGTTGGGGCCGGCCACCTCGCCGGCCCGCTGTCGGTTCAGACGATGCTGAAGGCCGATGGAATCACGGTCAGCCGCGTCTGGCCGCCCAGGAAGCGGCGCCCCGCCGGAGCCGTCCGGCGCACGGCCGCCCGGTCCGCCCGCTAAGGTCCGGAGCGCACACGGATTTTTTACCTAAGTAAAAATTCAGGCTGGCTTTAAGAGCGCGTTAACCTTTTACCTTCATTAACGGCATGGTTAATACAGGTTCACGGGCGGTGAAGGCGAGCGGGCCGTCACCTCCGGACAACAGGCAGGAAGACAGTCCTATGCGCGTTTTGCTGATCGAGGATGATCCCACCACCGCGAAGTCGATCGAACTGATGCTGGGTGCGGAAGGGTTCAACGTCTACACCACCGATCTGGGCGAAGAAGGCCTCGATCTGGGCAAGCTCTATGATTACGACATCATCGCGCTCGACCTGAACCTTCCCGACATGCACGGCTATGATGTGCTGAAGAAGCTCCGCAACGCCAAGGTCCAGACCCCGGTGATGATCCTGTCGGGCATTGGCGAGATGGACTCGAAGGTCCGTGCGCTGGGCTTCGGCGCCGACGATTATGTCACCAAGCCCTTCCACCGCGAGGAACTGGTCGCCCGCATCCATGCGATCGTTCGCCGCTCGAAGGGCCACAGCCAGTCGGTCATCCGCACCGGCAAGCTGGCGGTCAATCTCGACGCGAAGACGGTCGAGGTCGATGGCGCCCGCGTGCACCTGACCGGCAAGGAATATGCGATGCTCGAGCTGCTGTCGCTGCGCAAGGGCACCACCCTGACCAAGGAAATGTTCCTCAACCATCTCTATGGCGGAATGGACGAGCCCGAACTCAAGATCATCGACGTCTTCATCTGCAAGCTGCGCAAGAAGCTCAGCCTCGCATGTGGCGGCGACAATTATATCGAGACCGTCTGGGGCCGTGGCTATGTGCTGCGCGATCCGGAAGAGGCGCAGGCCGCCGCGTAACCCGAACCGATTTTGCTACAGGGGCAAAAGCAGAGGGCCGCGTTCCGAAAGGGGCGCGGCCTTTTCGGTATCGGCGCTCAGGCCGGCTGATCGCCGCCGCGGACCAGCGCCCGTAGTTCGGCCGACCGGATATGGCGGCCGCTGTCGGTCACGATCGTGAAGCGCCAGATCTGCTCGATGTCCTGCTGGCGCAGATGCTCGGCGATCTGGCCGATCGATCCCTTCATGATCGGCGCCGGCGCCCGGCCGCCGCCCCAGCCCTTGCCGGCGATCGCCGCCTGGACGAGCTCGCCATGCTCTTCCCAGAAATCGGCGCTCATAATGCTCGCTCGATGTCAGCATAATCGATGATGATCACGGTACGGGGCTCCTGGTCATATGATGTCTGGGCGGCCCGGCCGACCACCTCGCTATGCGCCTGCAGCAGCGACAGCGCCGCATCGGCCGAAACCTCGCTGCGGTCCTTGGCGACCAGCGCGGCGAGCCCGGCGCGGGTCACGCTGATCGTGACGGCGCCCTGCGCGCCCTGCGCCGGAAGGTCGACGCCGTCGCGCTCGCGCGACCACAGCGCCTTGTCGAACAGGCAATGCAGCGGCGGCCGGCTCATGCCGCCTTCCGATCCCGCCGCGCCGTGATCGTCACCTCGACGCGCATGTCGGTGAAATCCTCCGGCGCGCCGGTGTAGCTGCCCTCGACCGGCGCGATTTGGCCGATGTCGCGCGCCACCGCGACCTGGATCAGGTTCGCGCTGCCGACCCGGCCATGGGTGGGGTCGAACGCGATCCACCCGGCGCAGGGCAGATAGACTTCCGCCCAGGCATGGGTCGATCCATGCTGGTCGCCCCCGGTCTCATCCGCGACCGGATCATAGACATAGCCCGATACCGCGCGGGCGCCGAGGCCCAGCAGCCGGACCGCCTCGATGAACAGCGTGGCGAGATCGCGGCAGGACCCGCTGGCCAGGCGCAGCGTCTCGGACGGGGGCTGGGTGCCTTCCTCCTCGCGGGTGCGATAGGCGAAGCCGCCATGGACGGCGGCGTTGATGTCCTTCAGCAGGGTCAGCGTGTCGGTCGGCCCGCCGGAGCGGAACCGCGCCAGCCAGCCGGCCAGCATGCCGCCTTCGTCGTGATGATTGGGCTGGCGCAGCGACCCCAGGTCGGCGGCATCGTCGTCGCTATAGGAAAAGGGGTAGCTGTGCGCTGACGGCGCGATCCGGAAGACCGGCCAGTCCGTCGCCGACTGGTCGACGGTGATCCGGCTGTCGATGATCAGCGTGTCCGCCATGTCGGGGAAGGTCGCGGTGGCGATCAGGTTGCCGAACACGTCCTGCGTCCATTCGATATGGGCTGAGGGCGAACAGGTCAGGAAGGTCGCCATCAGCCGCAGGTCATATTGGCCGCGCGGGCACAGCATCATCCGGTGCGGCAGCAGGTTGACCGGCCGGGCATAGCGATAGGTCGTGCGGTGGGATATGCTCAGCTGCACGGCAGCGGCATCGGCGCGGTCGCGCCCATCCTGTCGCGCAGCGCGACGATCCGCCCGGCATGGTCCGCCGCATCGTTCAGATGCGCGGCGAGCGCATCGGTGCAGCGGGTCGCCGCGGCGCGCATCAATGCGATCTGGTGATCGAACAGAAGCCTGTTGAGATCCATATTTTGCTCCTGCGTTGTAAGCGGGAGCACGATGGTCTCTCAGCCGGTGGCGCCTACGAAATTCAGGCCAGCGATGCATCCTAGATAGGCGCAAACGGCCGGAATTGAAAGCCATGGGGGAAAATAGTGCGAGCCGCGCGGCGCGGACCGCGCATCGCCGATACGAACCCCGGGCCTTTCCGCGTGGGACGGGATCGCCTAGGCAAGACGCGAACCACGCGAAGGACCGCCGATGAGCGAGAGCGAGAGCGACAGCGCCAAGACCCCGTCCGAGCTGATCGACAATCGGATAGCCGAACTCGGCGACTGGCGCGGCGAAACCCTCGCCCGCATGCGCGCCCTGATCCACGAGGCCGATCCGGACATCGTCGAGGACTGGAAATGGCGCGGCGTGCCGACCTGGGAACATGCCGGCATCATCTGCACCGGCGAGACCTATCGCAAGGTGGTGAAGCTGACCTTCGCGCGCGGCGCGGCCCTCGACGATCCGACCGGCCTGTTCAATGCCAGCCTCGACGGCAATGTCCGCCGGGCGATCGACATCGCCGAAGGTGAGACGATCGACGGCGAGGCGCTGAAGGCCCTGATCCGCGCGGCGGCGGCGTCGAACATCGCGAAGAAACGGCGCTGATGCTCAGGCCAGCGTAAGATAGAGTTCGGCCTCGATCACCCAATCTGCCCCCATCAGCCGCCATTTCGCTGTATAGCTGCCCGACGCCAGCGGCGCCCCATCGACGGAAACGCCCTGCCACCGGCCATGTTCGAGCGCGATCGGCGCGATCTCCGACACCTCGATGCGCTCCGGCGTCCGGGTGTAGATCGTCCGCCCAGGGGCGGCGAACTCGCGCTTCCATGCCTGCAGCTGCGCCTTGCGCCCGGCGATGACGGCACTGTCCGTGCCCGCGACGAGAATGGCGTTGGGCGCGAGGATCGGCCCGATCGCGGCCAGGTCCGCGTCCGCCAGCGCGCGATTGAACGCGGCGCGGCGCATGCGGATGGCAAGATCGGGAGCAGGTGTCATATCGAAGCTTTCAGATCGCTCGGCCGCGATGCCATGAAATGTAGAGCGGCGCTAACGGGGTGGACAGCGGAAAGACGGCTTTTGAGAAATAGTGCGCGCTTAGCTGCCGCGCGACCTTAGGTAATCTCAACCCACGCATCATTGCCTGTAATGTGTGCCTGATTGTTGTGACGCGCGAGCGCGGCGAACGCTTGGATTAATTCGTCGAAAGCATCGTCGTGGGCATTGTTAAGACCGGTAACGACCACCCTATAAGGGGTCTCAACCGAGTTGATGTCCCCGACGATCATCGAGTCGATCAGAGCGTCGATGTTCCTGCCGTGCCACTCGGGAGCGCCCAAACCCGCCAGAAGAGCGTCATAGAAGTCTAGCGGGGTCAGCCATCCGCCTGCATCCAGTTCGATGACCTTCATCGCATCGATGTCTCCCGGCACGTCACGCTTCATCCACTCCGGCGCAACGTCGTTGGCACCTCGGCATTTTGGCGACCTGAACGATTGTCCGCAATCGACTTGGGAAACTGATGCGAAACGTCCGCAAATGGGGCGCTTCCGGCCGTTCGATCCGACCTAGCGAGGAATGACCGGTTAGCCGTCTGGCCAGTTTAGCTCATCATATCGCAAGAGTAGCGGTAGCGAAGGCCCCTGACGGGGCGTATGTCGATCGCATGACCTTCAGTTACAAAGTATCTCTACAGATCAAACATCCGGATGCCGATCCGAAACGCGTTGCCGCCGGGATTGGTTTGCGAGCCAAGCGTTCGTGGGCGGTCGGTGAAGAGCGTAGGACGCCCAAAGGAGATCCGCTGCCCGGCACATACCGTGAAAGCTATTGCGTCTTCGATCTGGGCAGTGGGGATGACGGTGAACTTGCCGAATTTCTGCGCCAGACGCTGACGAAGCTTGAACATGCGGCGGAGTTCATCCGCGAGCTACGTCGGACTGGAGGTAAGTTGAACTTCTACGTCACCTGGTTGCCCAACGAGCGTGGAGAAGTATTTGATGTCGAGCTTCTCGCTGCCATGGCCCGTTTGGGTATCGATCTCGGGATAGAACCCCTCTGCTAATCCATCTCTCCGCTATCAACGAAATCCAAACGCTGCTTCCATGACACTCGCGGGACCGAAAGCTCGCGCTCCAACCTACAGCGCCGCCACCCCCAGCACTTCGATCGCATCGGCCTTTCCTCCGAAATCGGCGAAATCCCCCTCGCCCGCCCCGATCAGCGCGCGCGCCAGCGGGGAACTGAACGAAATCAGCCCCGCCGCCGGATCGGCCTCGTCGTCGCCGACGATGCTCACGGCCTTCTCCTTGCCGTTGAGGCGGTAGCGCACCTTGGTGCCGAAGGCCGCTTCCTCGCCATCGGCGGGGGGCTGGACCTCCATCGTCGCATGGCGGGTGTTCCAGTAGCGCAGGTCGCGCTTCAGCGACTTGAGTATGTCGTCAGCCGCGCCGTCGGCCTGGGCGGCAGCGATCTTCGCTTCCCATTCGGCGACCTTCGCCGCGATCAGGGTCGCGCCGCGTTCGGTGACGAGATTGGGACCGGGCGGGATCGGCAGTTCGAATTTGGGTTCGAGATGCTCGTCGTCGCTTTCCCGGCGAAAGGCGACGCTCATGCCGCCGCGACGATCGAATAGCCGTCGCCGCCCGATGGCACATGGCGGCGGACGCCGATCCGCTTGAGGAACAGCCACAGCGCCTCGACATGGATGCCCGCCACCACCTTCAGGCTGAGCAGCGGGTGACGCAGGAACGCGGCGATCAGCGCGCCGTCGCCCAGTTCCCGGCGGTCGCCCTGGAAGGCGGCGACGATCAGCGGCCCGCCGCCGTCGGCGCCGGCCACGACCACGCGGGTCTTCTCCATCGGCGGCTCGACCGTGAAGTCATAGCGCATGTCGATGTCCATGAAGGGGGAGACATAGAAGGCCTTGTCGCACGCCTGCCGGATCAGTGGCGCGGCGCCCTGCCCCGCCTCCACCGGAATCACATAGCTGTGCCGTTCCCTGAAGGTGTTGGTCACCTCATAGATGATCGTCGCCAGGCTGCCATCGCGGCGGTGGCAGAACCACACCGACAGCGGGTTGAAGACATGGCCGAGCATGCGGGGCATGGTCATCAAACGGATCGGCCCGCCATCGGGTTCCTGCCCGGTGCGGCGCACCAGCGCCTCGATCTGCGGGCGCAGCGGCGCGCCGGAGCGATCGCCATAGTCGCGGTCATGGAAGGAGAAGAGATTCCAGCGATTGCGTGAGAAGAGCCGGCAGCGCTGGGCAATCCGGTCGATCTCGTCGAGATCGAACAGGCACTGGAACAGGCCGTAGCGCAGCGTGTGGGGGCGCGGGCGGAAGCGGCGATGGAAGACCTTTCCCGCGTAGATGGCCGATTT
>SCUQ01000262.1 GCA_004297635.1 Rhizorhabdus sp.
CCGCACGGTGCGCCTTGGGCGGCCGAGCTGGATCGGTGGGGTGCAAGGACATAGCAACGACATGGCCTGTGCCTTCGCGGTGGAGGGCAGCCCGTCGCATTTGCTGACCTTCGCTGACGCGATCCGGCCGCAGGCGGCCGAGGCGGTCGCGCGTATCGAGGCGCTGGGCATGACGCCGGCCATATTGTCGGGCGACCGCCGCGAAGCGGTGCTGCCCGTGGCCTTCGCGCTGAACATGACGGCGACGGTGGGCATGACCCCGGAAGGCAAGCTGAAGGCGATCGAGCGGCTGACCGCGCGTGGCAGCCGCGTGTTGATGGTGGGCGACGGGCTCAACGACGGGCCGGCGCTCGCGGCCGGCCACGTCTCGATGGCACCCGCTTCGGCGAGCGATGTCGGGCAGACGGCGGCCGATATCGTCTTCCTCGGCGACAGCCTGATGCCGGTGCCGATCGCGATCGCCGCGGCGCGGCGGACGATGCGGGTGGTGCGCCAGAATTTCGCGCTTGCCATCGGCTATAATGTCCTGGCGGTGCCGCTGGCGATCCTGGGCAGGGTGACGCCGCTGATCGCGGCCATCGCGATGTCGACGTCGTCGATCATCGTTGTCGCCAATGCCCTCCGCCTGCGGAGGGCCGCGCGATGAACGGACTGCTGTTCCTGATCCCGGTGGCCCTGGGCCTGGGGCTGAGCGGTCTTGCCGCGTTCCTGTGGTCGCTGCGCGCGGGACAGTTCGAGGACCCAGATGGCGCCGCGCTGCGGATTTTGATCGACGACGACATCGGCGAGCAGCGCTGAGCGAGGGTAGCACGAGGGCGGGGCGAGGCCTTGCCCTGTTGCACTGTTCCGGCACAAAAAAAGGGGGAGGCGAACCTCCCCCAGTCGGTCTCGCAGAAAGGGAGAATGCGAGATCAGAAGCGCATGCCGATGCCGACACCGAAGACGAACGGATCGAGATGGATGCGGGTGCGCTGCACGCCGGCGGCGGTCGTCGCCAGGCGGGCGGTGGTATCGATGTCGATATATTTCACGTCGAGGTTGAAGAAGGCGCGATCGTTGATCGGAATGTCGACGCCGGCCTGCAGGGCATAGCCGAAGCTGGACTTCATCGAGACCTTCGTCTTGCCTACGGCCGCCACCAGCCCCTTGGACGCCTTTTCGGAATAGAAGATCGTATAGTTGATCCCGGCGCCGACATAGGGACGGATCCTGCCCTCGGGCATCAGGTGATATTGCAAGGTCAGGGTCGGCGGCAGCACCCAGGTCGATGCGAGCTTGCCGATGCTTCCCGTCGTGCCGGTGCGGCCGCTGGCATTATGCTTGGTGGTGGCCAGGATAAGCTCCGCGCCGATCTGGTTGGTCAACATGTAGGTGAAGTCGATCTCCGGCATGAAGCTGTTGTTCACGCCGACCTTCTCGGTAGGAAAGGCGGGCACGACGCCGCCGGATGTCTCGTTCGGCGCGACGACGATGCCGCGCAGGCGGATGAGGGTGTCTCCAGCCTCCGCATGGGCGGTTCCGGCGGTCAGGGCCGCGAGGGCGGCGCCGATCATAAGCTTGCGATACATGATGCAGTTCCCCTTGTTGGTGGAACCGCCATGGCCCCGTCGATCCGGCGGGCCATTGATTCGGCGCAAGCCGCCGCTTGACAAGGATCAACGGCATGTCGGTGGCGCCATGCGATGGAAGCCTGATGTGGCCCTATCATCCCGATCTGCTGAGCCGCGCGGTGCCGCGCTACACCAGCTATCCCACCGCAGCCGAGTTCCATGAGGGGGTAGGGGCGGCCGATCAGGCGCTGGCGCTGGCGAATGTCGCCAAGGGCGATGCATTGTCGCTCTACGTCCATATCCCCTTCTGCCAGGAGATATGCAGCTATTGCGGCTGCAACACCGGCCGGGCGAACCGGCAGCAGCGGCTGTCCGCCTATCTCGACGCGCTCGATGCCGAGATCGATCTGGTCGCCGATGCGTTGGGCGGGCGCGGCCGGGTGGGCCGCATCGCCTTTGGTGGCGGTAGCCCCAATGCGATCGAGGCGTTGGCCTTTGTCCGTCTGGTCGATCGCCTGCTCGTGCGCTTCTCTGCGGCGGATGCGACATTGTCGGTCGAGATCGATCCGCGTTCGCTTGACGATGCCTGGCTGGCCTGCCTGCGGACCGTGGGGGTGCAGCGGGTCAGCCTCGGCGTGCAGACATTCGACGCCCGCATCCAGGCGGCGATCGGGCGGGTCCAGCCGGACAGGATGATCGAAGCCGCTGTCGACGGCCTGCGTCGTGCCGGCGTCGCCTCGATCAATTTCGACCTGATGTACGGCTTGCCGGGCCAGAATGTCGACGATGTCGAGCGGTCGGTATCGCGCACGATCGAACTGGGCGCCGATCGGGTCGCGCTGTTCGGCTATGCGCATCTGCCGAGCCTGCTGCCCAGGCAGCGGGTGATCGATGACTCCGCCCTGCCGGGTGCCGAACAACGGTTCGCCCAGGCGGCGGCGGGCCACGCGTCATTCGTGGCGGCGGGCTATGTTCCGGTCGGCTTCGATCATTTCGCGCGACCCGGCGATGCGCTGGCCCACGCCGCGCGCGATGGCACG
>SCUQ01000263.1 GCA_004297635.1 Rhizorhabdus sp.
CGATCGGGCCGGCGTTCATGAAGCGGCGCTTGGCGTGGCGCGCCTTCGGCCAGGGATCGGGATGGAGGAGCCAGGCGCGGTCCAGCGAGGCGTCGGGCAGCCGTTCCAGCACCTCGATCGCATCGCCCATGTGCAGGCGGATATTGTCGAGTCCCAGCTCGTCGATCTTCATCAGCGCGCCGACCACGCCGTCGAGGAAGGGCTCGCAGCCGATGAAGCCGGTGTCGGGCGCCATGCTCGCCTGGCCGGCCATATGCTCGCCCTTGCCGAAGCCGATTTCCAGCGCCAGCGGGCGATCGTCGCCGAACAGCAGCGGCGCATCGAGGTCGCCGGTGTCGGGTACCGAGATTTCGGGCAGCAGGCGTTCGACCAGCTCGGACTGGCCCGGGCGCAGCTTGTGGCCCTGGCGGCGTCCATAGAGCCGACGGATCGAGAGGGGGTCATTCATCGCGACGGCTGATCTCATAGACGGCGGCGGGGGGCAGGTTGCGGAGCGTGCTCGACAGCCGCCGCGCCTTGAGGCCGAGCCGTTCGAGCACCGGCCGCCGGATCGGGCAGGCCGGGCTGTAGGTGAACTGGAAGAAGCGCCCGCCGGGGCGCATCAGATCGAAGCAGCCGCGCATGATCATCATCTGCTGGCGCGCGTTCATGTTGAGGATCGGCAAGCCCGAGATCGTCGCGCCGGCCAGCCCGTCGGCAAGCAGCGCCCGATGTCGGCGGACCCGTGCCGCATCTCCGCGCAGCACCCTTGCTTCTGGAAAGCGAGCGGCCAGGAGGCGCGCGAAATCGGCTTCATATTCGACGAGGATGAGGTCCGCTTCCTGCAGGCCCCGTGCCAGCAGCGCCTTGGTAAACACGCCGGTGCCCGGCCCCAGCTCGATGACGGGGGCCATATCCGGCGTGATCTCGGCGGTGATGAGCTTCGCGAGCGCGGGGCTTGACGGGGCGACGGCCGCAATTCCCATCGGATCTTTCGCCCAGGCGCGCAGGAAGGCCGCCAGATCGGACATGGGCATGCTCCGCGTCGCCATAGACGATGATGCCCTAGAGGCTGTTGCGCGACGGGGGAAGGGGCTTGCTGCGGTACACTTGCGATGGACCGTGAAATCAATCGCGCTGATCGATTTTATTCGGCGGACCTTTGCGCCGAAGCCGGGGTTGAGCGGGGATTACGGACAGGAGCGGACCATGGCGACCAAGAATTTCGAGACCGATACGGGCAAGGGCGGCGAAACCCATCAGCATGTGCCGGCCAAGGGCCCGCATGACGGGATCGATCACCTGACCACCAATCAGGGCATCCCCGTTTCGGATAATCAGAACCAGTTGAAGTCGGGCGCCCGGGGCCCGGTCCTGCTGGAAGATTTCGTGCTGCGCGAAAAGATCTTCCACTTCGATCACGAACGGATTCCAGAACGCATCGTCCATGCCCGCGGCTCGGCCGCCCATGGCTATTTCGAACTATATGAGAGCCTGGCCGATATCACGAAGGCCGACCTCTTTCAGCGGGCCGGCGAAAAGACGCCGGTCTTCACCCGCTTCTCCACCGTCGCCGGCGGTGCCGGATCGGTCGATACGCCGCGCGACGTGCGCGGCTTCGCGGTGAAATTCTATACCCAGCAGGGCAATTGGGATCTGGTCGGCAACAATATCCCGGTCTTCTTCATCCAGGATGCGATCAAATTCCCCGATCTGATCCATTCGGTGAAGATGGAGGCGGATCGCGGCTATCCGCAGGCGGCATCGGCGCATGATACCTTCTGGGATTTCATCAGCCTGATGCCCGAATCGACCCATATGATCATGTGGGCGATGTCAGACCGCACCATCCCGCGTACGCTCCGGACGATGGAAGGTTTCGGCATCCACACCTTCCGGCTGGTCAATGCCGAAGGCAAATCGACCTTCGTCAAATTCCACTGGAAGCCGAAACAGGGTGTCGCATCGACCGTGTGGGACGAGGCGGTCAAGATCGCCGGTGCCGATCCCGATTTCCAGCGCCGCGACCTGTTCGAGGCGATCGACCGGGGCGATTTCCCGGAATGGGAGCTCGGCATCCAGGCGTTCGACGAGGCCTTTGCGGACAGCCTGCCGTTCGACGTGCTCGATCCTACCAAGATCATTCCCGAGGAGGTGCTGCCGGTGCGGCCGATCGGCCGGATGGTGCTTGATCGCTACCCCGATAATTTCTTCGCGGAGACCGAACAGGTCGCCTATTGCCCGGCCAACATCGTGCCGGGGGTGGATTTCACCAATGATCCGCTGCTCCAGGGGCGTCTGTTCAGCTATCTGGATACCCAGCTGAAGCGGCTCGGCTCGACCAATTTCCATCAGCTTCCGATCAATGCGCCGAAATGCCCGGTCATGAACTTCCAGCGCGATGGGCATATGCAGATGGCGGTTCCCAAAGGACGCGCCAATTATGAACCGAACAGCCTCGACGCGGCGGGCGAGGCCACCGGGCCGCGCGAATGCCCTGTCGTCGGTTTCACCACGGCGCCCGGCCGCGCGGCGGAGGAGGAGCAGGGCGACAAGCTGCGCATCCGTCCGGCGAGCTTCGCCGATCATTACAGCCAGGCGCGGATGTTCTTCCGCTCGCTCGATCCGGCCGAGCAGGCGCATCTCGCCTCGGCGCTGGTGTTCGAGCTGTCGAAGGTCGGGCTGGAACATGTTCGCAGCCGGATGCTGTCGAACCTCGTCAACGTCGATCCCGATCTCGCCGGGCGGGTCGCCGACGGGATCAACATGCCGTTGCCCAAGGCGTCGCCATCGGCGGTCGAGGTCCAGGATCTCGATCCGTCACCGGCGCTGCGGATCATCAACGGGCCGCTCGATCTCAAGACGCTCGAAGGACGTTCGGTCGGTATCCTCATCGCCGACGGATCAGACGCCGGAGCGGTCGATCAGCTGACCAGCAAGATCGGCGATGCCGGCGGGCGGCCGATCCTGATCGCGCCCAAGGTGGGCGGCGCGAAGATGTCGGACGGAAAGCTCCTGAAGGCGGATGCACAGCTTGCCGGATTCCCGTCGGTCCTGGTCGACGCCGTGGTGATCGCGCTGTCCGAAGAGGGCTGCAAGGCGCTGCTCAACGAAGGCGCCGCGGTCCAGTTCGTCATGGACGCCTTCGGCCATCTCAAGGCGATCGGCGCGAGCGACGCGGCCAAGCCGTTGCTGGACAAGGCCGGGGTCGTGCCGGACGAAGGCGTGACCGGGCTTGACGACAATTTCGTCGAAGCCGCGAAGACGCGCTATTGGGCGCGGGAGCCGAAGGTGCGTATGCTCGCCTAAAGCCGGCGATCGACCGTCACCCTGGCCCTGCCGGGGTGACGGTCCGTCGCGGTCAGGCGAGAGCCGCCTTGAGCTTGTCGGCCAGGTCGGTCTTCTCCCACGGGAAGAAGTCACCCTCCGGCTTGCGGCCGAAATGGCCATAGGCCGCGGTCTTCGCATAGATCGGCTTGTTGAGGCCGAGATGGGTGCGGATGCCACGCGGGGTCAGCCCGCCCAGTTCCTTGATCGACTGGATCGCGGTTTCGATCGCCGCATCCGTCAGGCCCTCGGCGCAGGTGCCGTGCGTATCGACATAGAGCGACAGTGGCTCGGACACGCCGATCGCATAGGCCAGCTGGATCGTGCAGCGCCGCGCGAGGCCGGCAGCGACGATGTTCTTCGCCAGATAACGGGTGATATAGGCCGCCGACCGGTCGACCTTGGTCGGGTCCTTGCCGCTGAACGCGCCGCCGCCGTGTGGGGCCGCCCCGCCATAGGTGTCGACGATGATCTTGCGGCCGGTAAGGCCCGCGTCGCCATCGGGGCCGCCGATTTCGAAGCTGCCGGTCGGATTGATGTGATAGACGGTCTGGTCCGACAGGAGGTGTGCCGGCAGAACGTCGGCGATCACGCCCTTCACATAATTCTTCAGCTCGGCTTCTTTGGCGCCTTCGTCATAGCCCTTGCCATGCTGGGTCGAGACGACGATCGCGGTCGCGGCGACCGGCTTGCCATTGTCGAAGCGCAGCGTGACCTGGCTCTTGGTGTCGGGCTCGAGGAAGGGCGCCTTGCCCGAATGACGGTCGGCCGCCATCGTCTCGAGAATCTTGTGGCTGTAATAGAGTGTCGCCGGCATCAGATCGGGCGTCTCGTCGCAGGCGAAGCCGAACATGATGCCCTGGTCGCCTGCGCCCTCATCCTTGTTGCCGCTCGCGTCGACGCCCTGCGCGATATGAGCCGACTGGCCGTGCAAATTGTTGTGGAAGGTGAAGGTTTCCCAATGGAAGCCGTCCTGCTCATAGCCGATCCGCTTCACCGTCTCGCGAACCGTCTTCTCGATCTCCTCCTGCGCGCCCGGCGCCCAGGCACCATTTTCATAGACGCCCTTGCAGCGGATTTCGCCGGCCAGCACGACCAGCTGGGTGGTGGTCAGCGTCTCGCAGGCGATGCGGGCTTCGGGATCCTTGGACAGGAAGAGATCGACGATCGCGTCGGAAATCTGATCGGCGACCTTGTCGGGATGGCCTTCGGACACGCTCTCGGACGTGAAGAGATAGTTGCTGCGCATTGGTACTGACTGACCCTCTTGGGATAATGTCGCCTGATAGGCTCAGGGCTGACAGAAGGATATAAAGAGTTCGTTATATCTCGCTTAGCGGAGCTTGCGCGTGATGGCAATTCCGCCCGCGATCAGGAACAGCGCGAAGAGCAGGGGCAGCAGATTGCCGAGCCGCGCGAAGGGGGTTGGCGGACGCGGCGCTGGCAGCGTCGCGGCGATCGCGCCGGCCTTGCGCCATGCGATGCTGTGGAGCAGCCGCCCGTCGGCATCGACCACTGCGGAGATACCGGTGGGGGTGGAGCGGATGATCGGCACCCCCTCCTCCGCCGCGCGCAGCCGCGCCTGGGCGAGATGCTGTGGCGGCCCCCAGCGTCCGAACCAGGCGTCGTTCGACGGGTTGAACAGGAAATCGGGGCGATGGGCGGCATCGACCACCCGCCCGGAGAAGATGATCTCGTAGCAGATCTGGATGCCGGCCTTGCCGAAGCCGGGAATATCCATGGTCGCCGGGCCGGGGCCGGGCCAGAAATCGACGTCGCCGGGCACGAGCCGCGACAGGCCGATCGCCGACAGGATCGAGCGTGCCGGCAGATATTCGCCATAGGGGACGAGATGCGCCTTGTCGTAGCGGCCAAGGATTCTGCCCTGGGCGTCCAGCGCGAACAGGCTGTTATGCGCGCCGATCAGATCGCCCGCCTTGTCGAAGATCAACGCGTCGCCACCCAGAAGCAGCTTGTCGCCTGGCCCCAACAGCGCGGCGATCCGTCGGCGCGCTTCGGGCTCCAGTTCCAAGAAGTCGGCCGTCGCGGCCTCCGGCCAGAGGATCAGGCGGGGCGCCGCGCCGGGCGCCGGCTTGCCGGTCAGTTCGCTCAGCCGCTGGAAATTGGCGCGCTGAAGCTTCGGATCCCATTTCTCGTTCTGATTGATGTTGGGCTGGACGACGATGATCGCGGGTCCCGGGCGGGGCGGCGGCGGACGCAGCATCCAGGCGGACAGGATCTGCGCGAGCATCGCGACGAGTATCCCCCAGCCCACCCGCTGCCACCGCGCGCGCGCCGCGCCAGGCAATACCGCCAGCAGCCAGATGCCCGCGAGCAGCACCATCCAGCCGGACAGACCATAGGTGCCGATCAGCGGGGTCAGGCCGATCCACGCCGGTTCGGCGCTGTCGGGCGCGATCATGATCGCGCCGAGCGGATTCCAGGCAAAGCCCGTGAAGGCTATGCTGCGCAGCCATTCGGCGATCACCCAGCAGCCGGCGAAGAGCGGAATGAAGCCGAAGGGACCGGGCTGGGCGACCGGTATGATCATTGCGGCCGGCTCCATCCCTTCCGGGATCAGCCCCTTGAGCTTGCTGCGCCGACGCGCCTGCTCGGCTCTGCGGCGGTGGGCTTCGATCCTGGACGGCAGCTGGTGAAGGCCCCAGGCGAGCATCGCCGCCAGCATCGGAAATACCGCCAGATAGAGCGCGAGCAGGAACACCGCGATCACGCCCAGCCAATGCGGCATCGCATCCTGGAAGGTGAAGGCGGTGGCGATCCAGTTGTTGCCGAAGGTGAAGTGCCCGACCCCGAAACACCAGCCCAGCAGCGCGACGCGGCGGAGCCGATCGGCGCCGATCAGCAGCCACATCAGCGCGGCCAGGCAGACCAGGGTCAGCGGCCACCAGTTGAGCGGCGCGAAACC
>SCUQ01000264.1 GCA_004297635.1 Rhizorhabdus sp.
GCGCCCCAACATCACCACCGCCGCCGTCACACCCAAAAAGATCACGGCCCACATCACGGCTAGCCGGAATATCCGTCCCGCGGGTAATCTGCGGCGCGCAAGGCTGGGCACGACAAGGATGAGCATCGCCACGATCGCGACGATGGCAACGAGACGATCTCCGCTCACAGGCTGATCTCCAGGCCGTCATGACCGGGTTCGACACCGGCCGGAAGTGCGGCGCATAATGTCGCATAATCCATCGATTGGTCCATATGCGTCAGGATCGCGCGCTTCGGCCTGCAGCGCGCGATGGCATCCAGCGTCATATCGAGATGCGCATGGGTAGGATGCGGCCGTGCCCTCAGCGCGTCGACGACCCAGATATCCACATCTGCGAAGGTTTCGAGCATATCTTCGGTAAACATATGAAAATCCGTCGAATATGCGATTGATTTCCCACCTGCATCGAACCGAAATCCGGCGCTGTAGATGCTGCCATGCGGCTGTGCGACACTGCGAACCCGCATGTCGCCGATCAGCATTTCCGGCAGCAGGACATGCCGCTCGACCGTCGGGGGATAGCCGTCGCGCCCGTGGAAGACATAGCCGAACCGGCTTTCCAGCTGCGTCATCGTCTCGGCAAAGCCGTAGCCCGGCACCGGCGCCCGGCGAGCATGGAAAATCTGACGGCAATCATCGATGCCATGGCAATGATCGGCGTGGTCATGGGTCCACAGGATCGCGTCGATGTCGATCACATCGGCATCGAGCAGCTGCTGGCGCATGTCCGGCGTCGTATCGACGAGCAGGGTTGCGACGTCGGTGGAGACAAGGATCGAGGCGCGGCTGCGGCGATTGCGTGGCTCTGCGGGATCACAGGCGCCCCAGTCATTGCCGATACGGGGCACGCCCGAGGATGTTCCGCACCCCAGGATGCGCAGCTTCACCGCCGGGCTTTCGTGAACAAATTAAAGAAGTTGTCCGTCGTAGTTCGAGCAAGATCTGCGATATCCCAGTCCAGTTCCCCGGCGAGCACCTTCGCCGTATCGGCCACGAAGGCGGGCTCGCACGGCTTTCCGCGATGCGGCACCGGTGCCAGAAACGGACTATCGGTTTCGATCAGCAGCCGGTCGCGCGGGATGAGGCGCGCGGTCTCGCGCAGGTCGGCGGCATTTTTGAACGTCACGATCCCCGACAGAGAGATGGAAAAGCCGAGATCGAGCATCGCCCGGGCGAGGTCCGCACTGCCCGTGAAACAGTGGATGACGGCGGTGAAGGCCCCCTTCCCCATCTCCTCGGCCAGGATCGCCTTCGTATCCTCCTCCGCATCGCGGGTGTGGACGATCAGCGGCAGGCCGGTTTCGCGCGATGCGGCGATATGCCGGCGGAAGCTGGCGCGCTGCCGGTCGCGGTCGGACTTGTCATAATAGAAATCCAGCCCCGTCTCGCCGATGCCGACGATCCGGGGATGTGCGGCCTTGTCGATCAGCAGCGCGGTCTCGACATCCTCATGGGTGTCGGCATCGTGCGGGTGGATGCCGACGCTGGCCCAGACATCGGGCTCGCGCTCGGCAGTATCGAGCACGGCGGCCCATTCGGCGGCGCGGGTCGAAATGTTGAGCATCGTCGAAACGCCGGCGGCCCGCGCCGCGGCCAGCACCTCCTGCTGACGCTCGGCGAGCCCGGCATAGTTCAGGTGGCAATGGCTGTCGACGAACATCAGTCTTCGGCCACTTCCAGTTCCAGACGCGGGAACAGCGGCACCGGCTGTCCCACCATATAGCCGGAGCCGCGCAGCGCGTCGTACCA
>SCUQ01000265.1 GCA_004297635.1 Rhizorhabdus sp.
TGACGGCATCCGCGCACGCGCGACGATACATCCGAGCTTCCTGCTGCGGATGCCCGACAAGGATCGGACCGAGCAGGCGTTCGCCATGTTCGTCGAGGACCTGCGGGCTGCGTCGCGCTGAGCGGACACGCCGAGGCCCTCTCCGGGAAAGGGGAAAACCGGAGAGGGCGCCGGGGGTAACTGAACGATATGTCGGGTCTAGATGCCGACGCCGCTGAGCAGGCCGAACGCCTTGAGCAGCCACAGGATCACGACGATCACGACCACCGCGTTGAGGATGGATTTGATCTTGCCGTCCATCGGCACATAGGTGTTGATCAGCCAGAGCAAGATGCCGACGACGACCAGAACGACGATGATGTTGATGAGCATGATGTGCTCTCCCGACCCTGTTGATGTATCTTGTCTTTACGAACCCGGAACGGGCCGGAATGTTCCAGCGGCCCTTGTCGGGGGGCGTTGGCTATGCTCGATTGCGCGCAGGAGAGGCGTTTCGGGTTGGGAGTGTCTTCATGGACCGACGTCGCTTTCTCCAGCGCGGGGCGCTTGCCGCCACGCTATTGCCCGGGCCGGCTCGGCTGCTCGCCCAGGCGCCCGTGCCGCTTTTCGATCCGATCGGGCCGATCATGCCGATCCGTGCCAGTCCGGATCGGCTGTTCCGGATCACCGTCTGCCTGCGGCCCTTCCGTGCCGCGGGGCCGCGGATCGAAAGCGAACAGGTCGGCCGCAAGCTCGTGGTCCACAATTATGGCCATGGCGGCAGCGGCTGGTCGTTGAGCTGGGGCTCGGCCCGGCTTGCGCTGGCCCAGGTGATGGCGGCAAGCCCGAAGGAGATCGCGGTGATCGGCGCCGGCGCGCTGGGCATCACCGCCGCGATCATGGCGCAGCGCGCGGGGCTCAAGGTGACGATCTACGCCAGGGAGCGCTTCCCCGATGTCCGCTCCGCCCGCGCCACCGGCAGCTGGACCCCGGATTCGCGCGTGGCGATGGCGAATGCCGTCGCGCCCGCTTTCGCCGATCTGTGGAGCGGGATGGCGCATAGCAGCTATGCGATGTGGCAGAGCTATGTCGGCTTGCCGGGCGATCCGGTCGAATGGACCGATCGCTACACCTTGTCCGACCTGCCCCCCGACGAGATGCGCGCGGCTTTCCGGGCGAGCGAGGTGGCCGGCTTCGCGCATTATGCCGATCGGATCGCGGACATCACGCCGCGCTCGCAGCTCTTCGGGCCCGGCAGCCACCCCTTCGCGACGCGCTATGCGCTGCGCAACAGCCAGATGATGTTCAACGTCGCCGGTCTCGCCCATCGGCTGACCGACGATTTCCTGACGGCCGGCGGGCGGATCGAGACTGCGGACTTCCACGCCCCGTCCGACCTCGGGCGGCTGAAGGAGAAGGTGATCATCAACTGCACCGGCTATGGCGCCCGCGCGCTGTTCGGCGACGAGAGCATCATCCCGATCCGCGGCCAGATCGCCTGGCTGCTGCCGCAGGCGGGCGTGAACTACGGGCTGTTCTACGATAATGTGAGCGTGCTGGGCCGGCGGGACGGCATCGTCGTCCAGGATATGGGGCCGGACGACCGCTTCGGCTTCGGCGACCCTGGCGAGGCGCCCGATCGGGCGGCCGCCGAAGCCTCGGTGCGGACGATCGCCGCGCTGTTTTCGGCGCGCGCGGGATAGCCGACCGTCAGGACATGGCGGGGCCGTTCAGCGTCCGCGATCCTGCGCGTTCAGCTCCATCGCTATCAGCTGGGCGAACAGGCTGAAGGCGGTTGCCGCATTGCTGTTGGCCAGCTTGGCGGGGGCGCGGTCGATCGCGAACAGGCTGCCGAACAGCGCGCCGTTCGGCCGCAGGATCGGCGACGATATATAGCTCTCGAAGCCGTAGAGCCGGGGCGTGCGATGATCGTGGAAGATCGGATCCCGGGCGACATGATCGATCAGAATGGCGCGCGGGCCGGCGCGTACTTCCCCGCATATGGTGGTGTCGACGTCGAGCTCGTCCCCAGCCGCCACACCGAAGCCCGCCATGTCGCGCACCGCGCACGCTATCCAGCGCGTCTCGGTGACGCGCGAAATGGCGATGTAGCCCATGCCTGTCAGCCGGGCGCACAGCTCGAGAATCGACGGTATGCAGCCGATCCGCCCGATCGCCTCGACATCCGTCAGAAGTCCATCGCTCATCGGCACGTCCCCACTATGTGCTCGAGTGGACACATGTGTAAGCGACCGGCCGGTCGGCGGCAATGGTCGGTATCGTTTTTGACCGAATTCCGTAACGGAAATGGATGCAATCCATTCAGTCCGTAACGGAAAAGGGGCGGATGCCGCCTGGCACCCGCCCCTCGACTGCGTCCGTTGGGACCGATCAGAGCTTTTCGGTGAGCTCCGGGACGGCCTTGAACAGATCGGCGACGAGGCCGATGTCGGCGACCTGGAAGATCGGCGCGTCCTCGTCCTTGTTGATCGCGATGATCGTCTTCGAGTCCTTCATGCCGGCGAGATGCTGGATCGCGCCGGAGATGCCGACCGCGATATAGACTTCCGGTGCGACGATCTTGCCGGTCTGGCCGACCTGATAGTCGTTCGGCACATAGCCGGCATCGACCGCGGCGCGCGAGGCGCCGACGCCCGCACCGAGCTTGTCGGCCAGCGGCTCGATCACCGAATGGAAGTTCTCGCTGTTCTGCAGAGCCCGGCCGCCAGAGACGATGATCTTCGCCGAGGTCAGCTCGGGGCGCTCGGACTTGGAGATCTCGGCGCCGACGAAGCTCGACAGGCCGGCATCGCCCGCGCCCGAGACGGCCTCGATCGTGCCCGAACCGCCCTCGCGGGCGGCCTTCTCGAAGGCGGTGCCACGGACCGTGATGATCTTCTTCGCGTCCGACGACTGGACGGTCGCGATCGCGTTGCCGGCATAGGTCGGACGCGTGAAGCTGTCCTCGCTCTCGACCGACAGGATCTCGGAGATCTGCATGACGTCGAGCAGCGCGGCGACGCGCGGCGCGATATTCTTGCCGTTCGCGGTGGCCGGCGCCAGGAAGGCGTCGTGATGGCCCATCAGATCGACGATCAGCGGCGCCACATTCTCCGGCAGCGCATGGCCATAGGCCGCGCCGTCGGCGACATGGACCTTGCCGACGCCCGCGATCTTCGCGGCCGCATCGGCAACCGCGCCGATCCCTTCGCCGGCGACCAGAAGATGGACTTCACCGAGCTTGGAAGCCGCAGTGATTGCAGAGAGGGTCGCGTCCTTGATCGCGCCGCCCTCATGCTCGACCCAGACGAGCGTCTTCATGCCGCAACTCCCATTGCCTTGAGCTTGGCGACAAGCTCGTCAACATCCGCCACCTTGATGCCGGCCGAGCGCTTCGGCGGCTCGGATACCTTGAGCGTCTTGAGACGCGGGGTGACGTCGACGCCGTAATCGGCCGGGGTCTTCTGCACGAGCGGCTTGGACTTGGCCTTCATGATGTTCGGCAGCGACGCATAGCGCGGCTCGTTCAGGCGAAGATCGGTGGTGACGATCGCCGGGGTCTTGAGGCTGACCGTCTCGAGGCCGCCATCGACTTCGCGGGTCACCTTGACCGTGTCACCCTCGACCTCGACCTTGGACGCGAAGGTGCCCTGCGGACGGCCCGTCAGCGCCGCCAGCATCTGGCCGGTCTGGTTCGAATCATCGTCGATCGCCTGCTTGCCCAGGATGACGAGGCCGGGGGCCTCCTCCTCGACGATCTTGGCGAGCAGCTTGGCGACGCCCAGCGGCTCGACCTCGGTCTCGCTGACGATCAGGATCGCGCGGTCGGCGCCCATCGCGAGCGCGGTGCGCAGCGTCTCCTGCGCCTTCTGCTCGCCGATCGAGACGGCGATGATCTCGGTTGCCACGCCCTTTTCCTTCAGGCGGATGGCTTCCTCGACCGCGATCTCGTCGAACGGGTTCATCGACATCTTGACGTTGGCCAGGTCGACGCCCGTGCCGTCCATCTTCACCCGTGGCTTCACATTATAATCAATGACCCGCTTAACGGGTACGAGGACCTTCATAGCTTCACTCCTTGGCCTTGGCGCCTGCCCTGGGGAGGCCTAATCCATTATCGTGCGGGCTTAGCGGCCCACGCCTCATTCGCCATTGCCGCTCGGATCGATCAAATCAAATGCGAATTTGCAAAATTGCGAAGCTGGCATTTGCAAATAAGATCAACGGTTCGATCGATCCGTTCGGCTGGTGATCAGGCCGTCGCCCAGGTGAAGGCGG
>SCUQ01000266.1 GCA_004297635.1 Rhizorhabdus sp.
GGAGGCACGGGCCGAGGCGCGGGTGGAGATGTTCGCCTGACGCGCCCGGGACGCCGGCCAATGTCCTAGGCAACAAAAAGCCTTTCCCTCTTTCCTTCCGCCCCCTATCGCCAAGGCGATTCTGGCGGGAGAATGCGGACGTGCGTTTCGAAGGAACGAGCAACTATGTCGCGACCGACGATCTGAAGGTCGCGGTCAACGCTGCGGTAACCTTGCGCCGCCCGCTGCTCGTGAAGGGCGAACCGGGCACCGGCAAGACCGTGCTTGCCCATGAGATCGCCAAGGCGGCCAATGCGCCGCTGATCCAGTGGCACATCAAGTCGACCACCAAGGCGCATCAGGGCCTTTATGAATATGACGCGGTGGCGCGCCTGCGCGACGGCCAGCTCGGCGATGCGCGGGTTCATGACATCGGCAATTACATCAAGCGCGGCAAGCTGTGGGAGGCGTTCACCGCACCCGAGCTGCCGGTGCTGCTGATCGACGAGATCGACAAGGCCGACATCGAATTCCCGAACGATCTGCTCCAGGAGCTCGATCGCATGTCGTTCGACGTCTATGAGACCGGCGAGACGATCACCGCGCGCGAGCGCCCGATCGTGGTCATCACATCGAACAACGAGAAGGAGCTGCCGGACGCCTTCCTGCGCCGCTGCTTCTTCCACTATATCAAATTCCCCGAGCGCGAGACGATGCAGGCGATCGTCGACGTCCATTTCCCCGGCATCCAGAAGGCGCTGGTGACGAAGGCGATGGAGATATTCTACGACATCCGCGAGGTGCCGGGGCTGAAGAAGAAGCCATCGACCAGCGAGTTGCTCGACTGGCTGAAGCTGCTGCTGCACGAGGACATGCCGCTGGAGGTGCTGCAGTCGCGCGATCCGAAAAAGGCGATCCCGCCGCTGCACGGCGCGCTGCTCAAGAATGAGCAGGACATCATGCTGTTCGAACGGCTGGCCTTCCTGAATCGCCGCCAGGGCGGCTGAGCCCTCGAACCCGGGGTGGCCGGCCGGCCCTGTGCGCCCTGACCCTCTCCTGCCCGATCGTCATCGTCCCGTCGCCGCGACCAGCGCGTCGGCGGAGCGGCTGCCCGAAAGTCCCTTGGCGGTCAGCGCGGTCGGCGCGGGCCGGTAGGCCTTGACGATCGCGGCGGCCTGTTCGCGCTCGGCGCGGCTCATCTTCCGTTCGAAGGCGGCGAGCCAGTCGAGCTGCTTCTGGCTGGCGTCGACTGCCTGGGTGAACAGCCGGAAATAGGCGGCGGTCTTCACCCGGTCGCGCGGCACGCCGCGGCGCTCGCCATCGGCCAGATTGTGGACCGATGCATAGCCGAGCAGCCCGCCGGGCCAGCCCTGCGCCGCCGCCCGCTCCAGCCAGTCGCGCGCGCCCACCATGTCGCCGCGCCGGATATCGAGATCGGCGAGATCGGTCTGCGCCAGCGCATAGCCGGCCTCGGCAGCGATCGACTTGAAATAATAGGCGATGGCCTCGTCGTCCTGCACCAGCCCGTCGCCCTGCCCGTCATAATAGCAGCCGAGCTTGTAGGCGGCGAGCGGATCGCCCAGCTCGGCCGCGCGGCGGAAGGCATCGAGCGCCTTCGCCTTGTCCTGCGCCACCCCCGATCCGGTGTGCCACGCCATGCCGAGATGGTAGGTCGCCTCGGCATGGCCGGCGGCGGCGAGTCGTTCGAGCGCGGCCACGCGCGCGGAGGGCGGATCGGCGGGCAGCGGTGCGGCGGCGATCGCCGCGACCAGCACCGCTCCGATCAAGATCATCAACCCGCGCATGGCACCCCCGCCGCTGCGATTGCCGCCCCCGCCGGTTCATATCGCATATGGCGGGTTCGTCGTCACCATGGGCGGGCGGCCCTATCCGGCCGCCGCCACCGTCAGCGTCCCCGCCGGCAGCGGGCGGCCGACGAGATCGGGGGCGGGGATCGAGCCGTCGAGCCAGCCGGCCCAGTCGGCGCGATCGAGCAGCAGCACCTGCCGGCGGTGATAGGGCGCCACGTCCGGGCCGGGTTCGCAGGTCAGCAGGGTGAAGGCCTCGCCCGCCGAATCGCGCAGGCTCTCGTCGCTCTTCCACAGGCCGGCGATGGCGAACCAGGGCTGGTCGCGCCAGCGGAACAGCCATTTATCCTTGCGCTTTCGGGCGGGATCGGCGGGCGGGGTGAATTCGTAGAAGCCGTCGACCGGGATCAGGCAGCGGCCCTGCCGCGCCGAATTGCGGAAATCGCGGCCCTCGCCGCGATAATTATAGACCGGCTTGTCGCCCGCGCCCGGCCAGCTCCAGCGGCGGGTGACGAGCTCGGCCTGCCCCGGCGCGCCCCGCACCGTGCGGATCATCAGGCTGGGATCGGTGATCCGCACGCTGGCGAGCGGCTCGATATTGGGCCGCCCCCCGGGAAAGCCGAGCGTGATCCCCGCCTGCTGCAGGCCGACGATCAGCAGATCGAGATCGAGCTTGCGGGAGAATTCGTTGCACAT
>SCUQ01000267.1 GCA_004297635.1 Rhizorhabdus sp.
CTGCCCGCCATTGCCATTTCAATGATTTTACAGATGGTTACGAACATTAGGTTCGACATATCGTGTATGATTGGACTCGCTGTATGGTGGCCGATCTTATTTCTTTTGATCCAACTAGAGGGACGGCCGACTAAGTTAGGTAGAGCGCTAACGAAGATTATTGGTCCGCTGATGCCTTAGAAAAGCTCAACATTCTGGGCACCACACCGCTTCTTCATCCTATCTGATCCATTCCCGATCAAACCCTGCCTCCACCAATCTTGACCCTCCCGCCCCCGATCCGCCAGCTAGCGACGGGCTTCGGGGGATGGCGCATGCGACTGGGATGGATCGGCCTCATCATCGGCCTTGGCGCGATGGCGGTCGGCGGACAGGCACTCTACGAGGCGCGCGTCGCGGGCGAGCGGAAGGACATCGCCTATGATCGGCTCGTCCGTGAGATGCCCGCCTTCGGCTGGTACCGGGTGAACGGCGCCAGCTACAGCCTGATCGATGCCGTCACCCTGCGCGGGGTGACGGGCGCGACCCTCCCCGATGTCTATGTCCGCGTCCACCCCGCCGGCACGCCCGGCGGCGGCGAGGCCCCGGCGAAATTGCTCGTCCATATCGAGGACCAGGCGCTGGCCGACCGCATGGCCGCCACCCTCGCCCGGCTGGCCGAGGAACCCTATCCGGTCGCGGGCGACGAGACGCTGGAGGTGGAGCACCCGATAGAGGGCATGATCGAATCCCTCCTGACGATCGACCGCACCGACCAGAAGGGCGTGCGCGGCGCACTCGGCGCGCGGCTCGCCGACGACTATCTGATCATCGCACAGGGCCGCAAACCCGACGGCACCGGGCGCGGCCTCTCCATTCTCCTCGCCGGCCTTGCCCTCGCCGCCGTCTCCGCGTTCGCCCTGCTCCGCCGCCGCGCCGCGCCGGAGATCGAGGGGACTTGCTGAGGCGGTTTCGGCGCCACACAAGATGCACAAAGGGGAGATGACCATGCGCATCGAGCTCGGCATTTTCGCAATGCTTGCGGCGGTCGGCACGGCCCATGCCGATGCGCCGGACGACCCGCGCGCCGCGCAGGCCGTGGATATCTTCGCCAATCTCTGCGTGGCGACCGTGGCGGGCGTAGCGACGACACCGATCAGGAATGCCGACTATTTCATGACCGAGCTGGAACCCGATCTCGCGCGGGAGCTGCTCGGCGGAAGGACCAACCACACGTTGCGAAGCATCACCGGTCTGTCGTCCGGCGCGATGATGCTGATGCACTATGAACCCAGCGGGATGTGCGTAACCCAGGTCGGCGAGGCGGATGAAGCCGCCATGCTGGCGCGCTTCCGCGCGGTGGTCGATCGGACCGCGCTGGCGTTGCATGTCGACGCGGAGGCCCAGCCGATCAAACGCCGCAAGCTGGAGGGGCTCGACAGCACCTATTCGAGCTGGCGGCTGAAGTCGCCCAAGGGCGACATCATGCTGGCGATCTCCACCTATCCCGAACCCAGATTCAGGATCCAGCATATGATGACCGTCAGCTATGTGCGGTGAAGGCCAGCAGAGCCTGCCGTCTGCCGGGCGGTGGCCCGATATTATTGATGAGGCGGGCATCGACACATCCTTGCCGCTTCGGTCCGCCCGCGCCATCCTGACCCCGACAACAGGGAGCGCATCATGACGGCAGCAGCGGCGGCCCTGGCGATCCTGTGCTACATCTCACCCAACCCCCTGCCGATGCGGGTCTCGGTCAGCGGAACGCCGCAACAGGTTACCGAGGTCGGCGCCATCGCGGAGAAGATGCCGACCATCCGGCTGGTCGCCGCGGCCGAGGATCGCGGTGTCGCCTTCGCGCGCTTCGAGACCGGTCCGGACACGCGCTATCGCGATATCGGCGGGCTGGTCTATGCGGCGCAGCGTGCCCACCTTCTTGTCGCGACCGGCTATGCGATCCCGAATTGCCCCGACGGCGCCGATGGGGATGTCGCCAATCCACATGCGCCGCCGCTGCGGATCGGCCTGATCGGCGACGAGGCGGCGCTCGCGCGGCTGACGTCCGATCTGCCCTGGGCGAGGGTCGAACCCCTGCGTCTGCCGGATGGGCGGACCGGGTGGCACTTCGCGCCGGGCGAACAGGACGGACCCGTCTATCACGCCTTCATCGAACGCGCCGCACGGGGCGCCTTTCGGGG
>SCUQ01000268.1 GCA_004297635.1 Rhizorhabdus sp.
CCGAGATGGAACCCATCTCGGTGATCGGCAAGGTCGCCTTCGGCAATATCACCAATCACAACGCCCTGCTGTCCGGCTTCATCGAAATCCACCGGGTGCTGATGATCTGGGAAGAAAAGGACGGCGACTGGTTCGTATCGCGCGACTTCTTCTTCGCCGAACAGGGCCTGATGCTGAGCGAACTTGACGTGCTCCCGCGCGGCGACAGGATCGAGCAGCGACGGCCGGCCAGGAGCCGCAGGGTGCAGGGATCGGTGGGACAGTAAATGCCGGGTATCAGCCGCCGTACCTACGAGATCAGCGTCCAGGACCACCGGCTGCAATATCTATCGCTATCCGCCCGCCATGGCACGATGCGCGCGGCCGCCGATTATCTGGGTGTAGCGGCATCCTCGATCAGCCGGCAGATCAAGCTGCTCGAGCGCGCGCTCAGCATCGATCTGGTGGAAAGGGGCTCGTACAAGGTGCAGCTGACCGAAGCCGGCCAACTGCTGATCGAATATTATGAGCGCCGCGTCATCGAGCATCAGGAGCTGCTGGCCCGACTTGCCGAACTGCGCAGCACGCGCACCTCGACCATTCGCATCGTCGTTGCCCAGGGGCTGTTGGCGGTGCGCTTCCTCAAGGCCTTCGCGGCGATCTCGACCAAATTCCCCGACATCAACATCGAGATGAAGGCCGCCGATGGCGAGGAAGCGGAACGGCTGCTGCTCAATGATGGCGCGCAGCTTGGCCTGTTGTTCGACATCGAACAGGACGTCCGGCTAAAGTTGCTCGCCAGCAGCGCACAGCCCTTCTCCCTGTTCATGTCCGACAAGCATCCCCTCGCCCGTGAAGCGGCGATCTGGCCGGTACAGATCTCCGGTGAGCGGCTGGTGCTGCCCGACGCCAGTTCCCGCCTGCTCGAAATCATCCATTCGGTATTCACCGAGCGCGGACTGCCGCTCAACATCGTTCTCAAATCGCCGTCGATCCAGGTCATACTCGACAGCGTCGCGCAGGGTATGGGGGTCACCATGTTGCCCCGCATCCTCGGCCAGCCGCTGGCCGGTGTCGCCGGAATCGTCGAGCGTCCGATCCTGAGCGACGAGCTTTCGGATATGCGGCTTCACCTTGTCAGTCGCGCAGGCAAGCGCATGACGCCCGCCGGCCTCGCGCTCCAGAATGCGCTCGTTCGGGAAATGCACCGCCTCGATGAGGAACGGCCCGAGATGGCACCGGCCCGAGACTGACCGACGCACCCAGCGCGCTTCGCCGTCAATTCGACCTTATTCCCGTTTCCCGGATCATCGCGGCTATTTTCGTACGCTGGCGACGCGACCGTGCGTCTTAGAATTTCAGCGTTGCGGATCGCGCAACAAGTCCGAGCGATGGGGCCATTGTGATCGCGCCGCGCTTCGGCAAGCTTCCAAGAAAATAAAATGAAGCGTGGACCTGTCCAGAATGAAAAGGGAAAGAATTATGCCGCACGCCAACCGTTTGAAGACTAGCCTCCGCAGCGGCGCGTCAATCTTGCTCGCCGCGATGGCGAGCCAGGCATTGGCTCAGGCCGGCCCGGATACCGCGTCAGCCGCGAGCCCCGCCGACGACAGCGCAGGTGGCCTGCAGGAAATCGTCGTCACCGCACAGAAGTGTGGATCGGCGTGCAAAAAGGACCCCGTTAGCGGGGTGATCGGCGTCTAAAAGGGACCCCTCATTTCGATGGTTTAAGCAGCCGGCTGGATTTTCAGGCGGCGAGATCGGGATGTTGAT
>SCUQ01000269.1 GCA_004297635.1 Rhizorhabdus sp.
GGAGCAACGCGGCGCGCTGCAGCCGGGCGAGACGCTGCTGGTGCTGGGCGCGGCGGGCGGGGTCGGGCTTGCCGCCGTCGAGATCGGACGCGCCATGGGGGCGAAGGTGATCGCCGCCGCCTCGACGGCGGAAAAGCTGGCGCTGGCCCGGGCGCATGGCGCGGACGAGCTGATCGACTACAGCCAGCCCGATTTCCGCGAGCGGATCAAGGCGGCGACCGGCGGACATGGACCCGATGTGATATTCGATCCGGTGGGGGGCGACCTGGCCGAACCGGCGTTCCGATCGATCGCGCCCTATGGCCGCTATCTGGTGATCGGCTTCGCGGCAGGGGGCATTCCATCGATCCCGCTCAACCTGCCGCTGGTGAAGACGGCATCGATCGTCGGCGTGTTCTGGGGCTTCTTCCGTACCGGCAAGCCGCAGGCGGACGCGGCGAATATGGACCGGCTCTACCGATGGTATCGCGACGGCGCGCTGAAGCCCGAGATCAGCCGGCATTTCCGTTTCGACGAAGCCGCCGCCGCGATCCGCTGGGTCATGGACCGCAAGGCGCTCGGCAAGGTCGTCGTGACGATGGACGCCTGAAGCGGCTCAGGCCGATCGCCAATGGGCGAGCGGCAGTCCGGGCGCGGCGGTCCGCGCGCTGACGATCCTGCCGCCGCGCCGCGACACCACCAGCAGCCGATCGAGCCGACGGCCGCTCCAGCAGAGATTGGTCGGCATGTCGATCAGCCTGGCCTCGGGATCATGGACGATGTCGACGAGGCCGCCGGCCGGGGTGAGGGCAACGATCCGGTTCGAGAAGGGCAGGGTGATCCAGAGATTGCCCGCCTTGTCGAAGGCGATGCCGTCGCAATAGCCGAGCGTCGCGCGGTCGCCCGCCGGCATCGCCAGTATCTCGCGCACCGTCTGGTCGGGGATGGCGAGGCCGAGCCGTGGGCCGTACGCCTCGGCCGGGCCGAGCGTGCCATCGGCAAGGCGGCGCCAGCGCCTGATCCGCGCCTCTGCGGTGAGCGAGGCATAGACGTATCGCTCCCCGGCATCGAGGCAGAGCCCGTTCACGCCGCGCAGGTCGCGCGCGACGATCTGGCGCCGGCCGTCAGGCGCGACCATGTAGATGAAGCCGCTGCCCTTGCTGGTACCGATATTGCTGATCGGTCCCCAGCTGCTGTGGGTGCAGTAGATCGTTCCGTCGCGGGCGACGGCGGGCCCGTTCGAGGCCACCAGCGCGCGTCCCTCAAGCGTGTCGGCGATCGTTTCCACCGCGCCTGTCGCCACGTCGATCCGCTGGAGCGTGCCCGGCACATTTTTGAGCAGCCCCATATTCGCAACGATCGCGCGGCCCTTCGCGTCGATGGCCACGCCATTGGGGGCCAGCGGGGCGCCGACATGACGGATGCGGCCATCGACTTCGCGCACGCCGATCGCGCCGCCACCGCTGGAGAAGAAGATCCGGCCGTCACGCAACGCGGCGATGCCCTCCGGGTTTTCCAGACCGTCGACCAGCACCGACATATCCGACAGGGCCACTGGAGCGGGGGCGGCTCGGCGCGCGGCCAAGCCGGCGCCGCTCCACCCCGCGGCCAGCAGGGCGCCCGTGGCGATCAGGCTCCGGCGATCGATGAGGGGCGTCATCGGATCAGGCGGCGATCGGCGCGAAACCGGGGATCTTGTGGTCTCCGGCCGTGACCGGGCGAAAGCGCAGGCGCATGCCGCAGGCGGGTTCGACCCCCTCGGCATCGACCAATATGCCCGCGACACGGACTCCCGGTGCGCTGTCCGGTTCGAACAATATGACGGTATAGGGCACTTCGGCCTTGTGATCGCCGGGCAGCAGGCTGCGCACGACGGTGCTGAACGTATAGGCAGAGCCTTCGGCGGATACGGGGCGCCATTCGAGCGTGGCATCGGGGCGGCCGGGTACCACCTCGGGCGGGTACCAGACCCATTCGCCGGTCGCGGCATCGGCGGTGATGCGCAGCTCACCCGCGTCGAGCCCGTCGTAAAAGCCCTGGAACAGCGGATCTTCCAGATGAACCGGATAGATGGGGACGCCCATGGATCAGTGCCTCGCCAAGATGGTGGTGCTGTGGTTGTTGCCGCCCAGTCCCGCGATGCCGCACAGCCGGGCATCGGGTACCTGACGGGCGCCTTCCCGCCCGCGTAGCTGGCGGACGCCCTCGATCAGCAGGTTGATGCCGGGGACATAGCCGCCCGACATATGCCCGCCACTGGTGTTCACCGGCATCCGCCCGCCCGGCCTGGCATGGCCGGCGGCATAGAAACGCGGCGCCTCGCCCCGCTCGCACAGCCCCAGCATCTCGGTCTGGACCATCGCCGAGATGGTGAAACCGTCATAGACCTGGGCGAGATCGAGGTCCTTGGGATCGACGCCGGCCATGGCATAGGCCCGGGCCGCCGACGCCCGCCCCGGAAATTCGAAGGTGCACGGCTTCTGCGAAAACAGGACGCCGTGCGGATAATTATTGTACCCCAGGCCGATGCCCTGCACCGCGACGACCGGATGCGGCATGTCGCGCGCCCGATCGACGGCGCTGACGATATAGGCGCCGCCGCCATCGGTGGTCAGGCAGC
>SCUQ01000270.1 GCA_004297635.1 Rhizorhabdus sp.
GCAAGGTCGCGAAGCTGTTCGAGCGCTCGGCCGTGAAGAAGGTCGCCTCGGAGCGCAGGCCCAGACGAGTGCGCTCGCTGGCCGCAATCGCCTCCAGCGTCTCCGAGATCGCCCGGACATTGGACGATTCGCCGGCCTTGTTGAACATGCCGATCGCGTACCAGCCCTTGCCGACATTGGCGAAGGAGGCCGCCGCCGCCAGTTCCTTCTCCCGGGCCGCGGCGAGCAGCTTGAGCCGGTCCACCATCACGACCTCGTCGGGCTGGCCTTCCACCAGCCGCTCCAACTGACGAAGCTGGCTCTTCGCGCGGCGCCACTCATCATAATAGATGGTGCCCATCCGCCGGTCGCCGCTGACGACATAGCGGCCCAGCGACGCCTCCGCCCGCGCCAGCGAGGCGTCGAGCGAACGGGTGAGCACCATGATGTCGTAGCTATGCTGCTCCCGCTGGAGCGCGGCATCGCGCGCGGCGTTGGACCGCGCGACCATCGCGACCACGGCGATGAGCAATCCCAATGCCACCAGCGCGAGGGCGGCGGTTGTGATCGCCCGCCGCGCCGCCGGAGACAGTCCCCGCCTCAATGCCTCGGGAGAAAATGTCGCCATGCGCATATTGTATCGCAGCCGCAGCGACCGGCATAGCCGCGAATGCGACAGGCCGTTCGATGCGTCAGGGGATCACGCCGGTCGCCCGGCCCGCGCTTTCGAACATGCCGAGGATCTCGTCCACCTGTTCGTCGCTATGCTCGGCACATAGCGAACAGCGCAGCAGGAACATGCCGGTCGGAGTCGCCGGCGGACGGGCGGTATTCACGTAGAGACCGGCTTCGAGCAGCCCCTGCCACAGGCCGACCGCCTGCTCCATGTCGGTCAGGATTACCGCGATGATCGCCGACTGGGCGGTTTCGGTGCCGAGCTTGTAGCCCATGTCACGCAGCCCCTGGTGCAGGCGGCGCGAATTCTTCCAGAGGTGGGCGCGCTTGTCGCCGGCATGCATCAGCTTGCGGATCGAGGTCGCAGCCGTCGCCACCACCGAGGGCGGCAGCGAGGCGGTGAAGACATAGGGCCGGCAGACGAGGCGCAGCACCTCGAACTTCGGATGATTCGACACGCAGAAGCCGCCGACCGTGCCCACCGACTTGGAGAAGGTGCCGACGACGAAATCGACATCGTCGGACACACCGGCCTCTTCGAACACGCCGCGGCCATGTTCTCCGAAGAAGCCCATGCCATGGGCCTCGTCGACGAGGATCATGCAGCCGTGCTTTTTCGAGACGGCGACCATCTCCTTGAGCGGGGCGATATCGCCCATCATCGAATAGACGCCCTCGAGAACGACCAGCTTGCCCGCCTCGGGGGGCAGGCGGCCGAGCCGCTTGTCGAGATCCTCCACCGAATTGTGCCGGAAACGCACCACTTCGGCATTGCCCAGGGCGCAGCCGTCATAGATCGACGCATGGCTGTCAGCGTCGAGGATGATGTAATCGCCCTTGCCGGCAATCGTCGAGATCATCCCCAGATTGGCCTGATAGCCGGTCGAGAAAACGATCGCATGCTCGGTGCCGTAGAACGCCTTCAGCGCCTCTTCGCATTCCTTGTGGCCCTGATAGGTGCCGTTGAGAACGCGGCTTCCGGTGGTGCCGGAACCGAAATCGTCGAGCGCCGCCTTGCCCGCCGCGATCACGTCGGGATCGAAGGTCATCCCCATATAATTATAGGTGCCGAGCAGGATGGTCCGCTTGCCGCTGATCAGTGCTTCGGTCGGCGACAGCACCTTGTCCATGACGATGCCATAGGGGTCGCGCAGGCCGGTCGCGAGCAGCGCCTCCCGCTCGTTGATCAGCGGATCGAATTTGGAGAACAGGTCCTTCACCTTGGCCTCAGCCCCTCAATTTGGCGACGGCATCGACAAGCTGGCCGACATTCTCGATCTCGGCCTGCATGTTCATGGTGATGATGATGTCGAACTCATCCTCGACCGCGGCGACAAAGTCCATCACGGTCAGGCTGTCCCATTCGAGATCGCCGGCGAAGCTGGTTGCATCGGTCAGGTCGATGCCCTTCTTGTTGAAAGGCTCGATCTGCTCGGCGACCCGGGTGAAGATATCGTCTCTGCTGCTCATGCTTCGTCCTTAAGAGTCTTCGACAGCGCTTGCCAAGCGATTACGGCGGCTTCACGGCAGCCGCGCGGCGGCGCTTGGCAGGGACAGACCGGCAGTGCATAAATATGACAATCTGAAGTCGATATAGGGGGGCATGTGTCGGCCGATCCAGCCAATCCAACGGGACCGCGCGTCTATGCACCCGAT
>SCUQ01000271.1 GCA_004297635.1 Rhizorhabdus sp.
CTCGATCCCCAGCGCCAATGGCATTGTCGGCGATCTGGGCGGCGGCAGTCTGGAGCTGGCACGGGTGGTCGACGGGGCGGTGTGCGAGACCAGCTCCTTCCCGCTCGGCGTGCTCCGCATCGACGCGGTCAAGGCGAAGGGACCGCGTGCGCTGGCGGCGTTCGTCGCCAAGACGCTCAAGAAGAGCGGTTGGGTGGGAAAGGGCGCTGGACTGCCCTTCTACATGGTCGGCGGCTCATGGCGCTCGCTGGCCCGGCTGGACATGCACCTGACCGGCTACCCGCTACCGATCGTTCATCATTACTGGATGCCGCCCAACAATGCGCAGCATCTCGTCCGGGTGCTGGCCCATCTCGACCGCAAGCGGCTGCGCGATGTGGTGGGCCTGTCGGGTGCGCGCATCCCGACCTTGTCCCATGCCGCTTCGCTGCTCAGCCACGTCGTCCGCCAGCTCGGATCGAGCGAGTTGATCGTTTCCGCCTATGGCCTGCGCGAAGGGCTGCTCTACAGCGACCTGAATGCGTATCAGCGGGCGCAGGACCCGCTGATCGCTTCAGCGCGCGAGGAAGGCGCCCGCCAAGGGCGCTTTCCCGAGCATGGCGATCTGCTCGATCGCTGGCTGGCGCCGCTGTTCGCCCAGGAAGGTCCGGCCGATGCGCGCATCCGCCATGCCACCTGCCTGCTCGCCGATGTCGGCTGGCGCGCCCATCCGGAATTCCGCGCCGAACGCGGGGTTGAAACCGCGCTGCATGGCAATTGGGTCGGAATCGATTCGCGCGGGCGCGGGATGATGGCGCATGCGCTGTGGACCAGCTTTGGCGGGCAGGGGATCGTGCCTATGATCAGCGGCCTTTGCTCGCCCTCGGAGATACTGGCGGCTGAGCGCTGGGGCCTGGCCCTGCGGCTCGGCCAGCGTTTCTCTGGCGGGGTCGCCGATGCTCTGGTGGGCAGCCGGCTCGCGCTTGCCGCGGATGCGGTCGAACTGGTGATCGAGCGGGACAACGCCATTCTCTATGGCGAAACGGTCGAGCGGCGGCACAAGACGCTGGCGGCGGCCTTTGGTCTTCCACCCCGACTGGTGGTCAATTGATCAGGCGCTGATCATGCCTCGGGCACCGTTACGCTGCCTTCGCTTTCGATCGCCGACATCACCATCTTGCCGTTGCGGACGCTGAACGCCAGCCGGCCCTCGACCAGTGCCAGCGCATCCTTGCCGAAGATGTCGTGGCGCCAGCCGCGCAGCATCGGCAGGTCGCGGACGCCGGCGGCGAGCAGCTCCAGATCCTCGGCACGGGCGATCAGGCGCGGGGCGACGTCGGCATCGCGCGAGCGGACTTTCAGCAGCAGCTTGAGCAGATCGGCGATCAGTGCGCCTTCCTTGCCGAGACCGGGCTTGCGGTCCTCGCGGGGTGGCATTTCCGAATCGGGAAGCGGTTGGGCCTCGCGGATCGCCATCATCAGCCGGGCACCGATATCGTTGCCGGCCCAGCTGGGCGAAAGGCCGCGGACTTTCGAGAGATCGGACTGCTCGCGTGGCGGGTGCGATGCGATGTCGGCGATCGTCTCGTCCTTGGCGATGCGGCCGCGCGGCAGATTTTTCGAACGAGCCTCGCGCTCGCGCCACGCGGCGATCGCCTTCAGGCGGCCCAGCACCTCGGGCTTGCGGCTCGGCAGACGAATCCGCATCCAGGCGAGTTCAGGCAAATTGGCGTAGCTCGCGGGATCGCCCAGCCGCTCCATCTCGTTATCGAGCCAGCCGCCCCGGCCGGTCTTGCGCAGCCGCTCGAGCATGCGCGGGAATATCTCGGCGAGGTGGGTGACGTCGCCGATCGCATAGTCGATCTGCCGCTTGTCGAGTGGCCGCCGTGCCCAGTCCGTGAAGCGGGCGCCCTTGTCGAGCTTGATGCCCAGCATCGTTTCGACCAGATTCGAATAGCCGATCTGCTCGCCCATGCCCATCGCCATCGCCGCGACCTGCGTGTCGAACAGCGGATAGGGCGTCTTGCCGGTCAGGTTGTGGACGATCTCGAGATCCTGCCCGCCGGCGTGGAAGACCTTCAGCACCTCCTCATTCTCGACCATCAGATCGAGCAGCGGCGTCATGTCGAGATCCCGGGCCTTTGGATCGATCGCCGCCGCCTCCTCGCTGTTCGCGATCTGGATCAGGCAGAGGTCCGGCCAATAGGTGCTTTCGCGCATGAATTCGGTATCGACCGCGACAAAGGGCGATTGCGAGAGCCGGGCGCAGAGATTGGCAAGGGTGGCGCTGTCGGTAATCAACGGGTGGATATGCATCGTCCGTGCATAGAGCGTGATTGTGCGAGGTGGAAGCGCCTCGCGCTTCCCACATCGATTCCGCAGACGAACCGGGTCACAACGCTTGACAAGCACCGCGCGCCCGCGCGAAGCGCTCGCCTCGCAAATCCACCTGAAAGTTGATGATCCATGCACGCCTATCGCACCCATCATTGCGGCCAGCTCCGCGCCGCCGACGTCGGATCGCAGGTCCGCCTGTCGGGCTGGGTGCACCGCAAGCGCGACCATGGCCATCTGCTGTTCGTCGATCTGCGCGATCATCACGGGCTGACCCAGATCGTCACCGACATCGAGTCGGAGGCTTTCAAGCATCTCGACAAGCTGCGCGTCGAATCGGTCGTCACGATCACCGGCGATGTCGTCGCGCGCGCCGCCGAGGCGGTGAACCCGAACCTGACCACCGGCGAGATCGAAATCCGCGCGCGGGAGGTGTCGGTCCAGTCGGCCGCCCAGGAATTGCCGCTGCCGGTCGCGGGCGAGGCGGATTATCCCGAGGATATCCGGCTGCGCTATCGCTTCCTCGATCTGCGGCGTGATCGCATCCATGCCAATATCGTGCTGCGCTCGAACGTGATCGCGTCGATCCGCCAGCGGATGATCGGGCAGGGCTTCACCGAATATCAGACCCCGATCCTGACCGCGTCGTCGCCCGAGGGCGCCCGCGACTATCTGGTGCCCAGCCGGGTCCATCCCGGCAAATTCTATGCGCTCCCGCAGGCACCGCAGATGTTCAAGCAGCTGCTCATGGTTGCCGGCTTCGACCGCTATTTCCAGATCGCACCCTGCTTCCGCGACGAGGATGCGCGCGCCGATCGCAGCCCCGGCGAGTTCTACCAGCTCGACTTCGAGATGAGCTTCGTGACGCAGGAGGACGTCTTCGCGGCGATCGAGCCCGTCCTCCACGGCGTGTTCGAGGAATTCGCCAATGGCCGCGCGGTGACCCCGGCGCCGTTCCCGCGCATCGCCTATCGGGATTCGATGCTGCGCTATGGCTCCGACAAGCCGGACCTGCGCAACCCGCTCGAAATCACGGACGTCACCGATCATTTCGTCGGATCGGGCTTTGGCCTGTTCGCGCGGATCGTCGAAGGCGGCGGTGTGGTGCGCGCGATCCCGGCGCCGGGCGCGGGGGCGAAGAGCCGCAAATTCTTTGACGACATGAACGACTGGGCGCGGTCACAGGGGCATGCCGGCCTGGGCTATATCAACATCAAGGGCGGCGAGGCCGGCGGCCCGATTGCCAAGAATCACGGCGAGGAAGCGACCGCGAAGCTGATCGCGGCGCTCGGCCTCGGCCCCGATGACGGCGTCTTCTTCGCCGCCGGCAAGGAACTGCCCGCCGCCAAGCTGGCCGGCGCGGCGCGCACCCGGGTCGGCGAGGAGCTGGGCCTGATCGAGCAGGGCGTGTTCAAATTCTGCTGGGTCGTCGACTTCCCGATGTTCGAATATGACGAGGAAGCCAAGAAGGTCGATTTCAGCCACAACCCCTTCTCGATGCCGCAGGGCGAGCTGGAGGCGCTGGAGACCAAGGATCCGCTCGACATCCTGGCCTATCAATATGACATCGTCTGCAACGGTGTGGAGCTGTCCTCGGGGGCGATCCGGAACCACAAGCTCGACGTGATGTACAAGGCGTTCGAGATCGCCGGCTATACGAAGGATCAGGTCGACGAGAATTTCTCGGGCATGATCAATGCCTTCAAATATGGCGCCCCGCCCCATGGCGGCTCGGCGCCGGGCATCGACCGCATCGTCATGCTGCTGGCGGACGAGCCGAACATCCGCGAGGTCGTGCTCTTCCCGATGAACCAGAAGGCCGAAGACCTGATGATGGGCGCGCCGTCGCCGGTCAGCCTGAAGCAGCTGCGCGAGCTGAACATCCGGGTAGTGGAGCAGCAGAAGGGGTAAGAGCCTTTATCTGGCTACCGGGCGCCCGGCGCTGGATATCCGTCCGGCTACGCCTTCCTCGCATAAGCTCGGGCGGCCGTTCGGCGTCGCGGAATGCTACGGCTCCGACGCCGGGCCGCTGTGGACGGAGGTTGAACAAACCCGATCCGTCCCATAGCAGGACGCTCCCGAAACTATTTACCATCTCCTGCGCTTAAACCATGCTCGCCTTGGGTTTAAGGGGAGCGGTTCGGGTTGGGGAGTTGCGCGGTTGGCGATCGATCTCGCGGACTATGAGAAGGGCGGCACGGTAGACGGCGACTATGACGCCGCGCTTGCCGATGTGCAGAAGCGCCTGTCGCGGCTGCAGGTGGCGCATGTCGTCTGCCAGCAGCGTAGCATCATCCTGTTCGAGGGGTGGGACGCCGCGGGCAAGGGCGGCACGATCCAGCGCCTCACCATGGGTTGGGACCCGCGCCATTTCCACGTCTGGCCGATCGCGGCTCCGACCGAGCAGGAGCGCGAGCAGCATTTCCTTTGGCGCTTCTGGCGGAAAATGCCGGGCAAGGGGCGGATCGCGATCTTCGACCGCACCTGGTACGGGCGGGTCCTCGTCGAGCGGGTCGAGTCCTATGCGACTGAGCGGGAATGGCGGCGCGCCTATGACGAGATCAACGAGTTCGAAGCGCAGCAGCAGACCGACGGCGTCAACATCGTCAAGGTCTTCCTCCACGTTACCCAGGAGGAACAGGACAAGAGGCTCGGCGAGCGGCTCGACCATCCCTGGAAGCGCTGGAAGGTCACGCCCGAGGATTTCCGCAACCGTGCCCGGCGCGCGGACTATCTCGCCGCGATCAAGGACATGTTCCGCGAAACCGATACGCGCTGGGCGCCGTGGAAGGTGATCGACGGGAATGACAAGAAGGCGGCGCGAATCGCGGCGCTCACCCATATCGCCGAAACGCTCGAAGGCTGCCTGCCGGTGGATCCCCCCGGCCTGGACCCCGATTTCGAGCGCTATTCGCGTGCGCAGCTGGGCCTGCCCAAAAAGGGCTAGGCAGCGAGTTGCAAGGGCTGCGCCACTACAGACGATCAGGCTCTTGCGGATGTTACGCCTTTGTTGCAGCATCGCGCCGCGGCCACGCGCCGGCCGTTGGGGCCGTCAGTGCCGCGCGCCGTGGCTACAGATATAACAGGTAGGGGATGATGGCATGAATAAACAGGAGCTTATCGGCACCGTCGCCGAAGCGACCGGCATGACCAAGAATGATGCTTCCAAGGCGGTGGAAGCGGTGTTCGATTCGATCACGTCCCAGCTCAAGAAGGGGGACGAGGTTCGCCTTGTCGGCTTCGGCACCTTCTCGGTGAGCAAGCGCAAGGCGTCGACCGGCCGCAATCCGCGCACCGGAGAGCCGATGAAGATCAGCGCGTCGAGCCAGCCCAAATTCAAGCCGGGCAAGGGTCTGAAGGACGCCGTCAACTGACCGGTTAAGGCGCCCGGCTCTGGCGTCGGGCGTCGGGGGGCAAGGCCGCCGTGCCGGAAGGCGCGTGCGGCCTTCGCTTTTTGGGATGGCCGCCGATCCGGTCGTTTTGGGACTTTACAGCACCGAGGTCCGGCCCTATCCGCTCACCCGTCCGCGGGGCTCGTCCCCGGCAGAGGCAAGCAGCGTGGGCGCATAGCTCAGTGGTAGAGCACTGTGTTCACACCGCAGGGGTCGCAGGTTCAAACCCTGCTGCGCCCACCACGCTGCGCCATCATCATATGGGATATCCTTGGCGCCGCAGGTCGGCGATCAGGGCCGGGCGATCGATGCGGCTCTCGGGGTGCAGCGCCGCCACGGCCATCGGCAGCCGCCAGGCCTCGATCGCTTCCTCGGTCATTCCCGTCGCCTCCCGGTACAGGCGCAGATAGAGATCAGACGCCATGTCGCGGAACAGGCGCAGCGCGCGGAAGCGCCGTAGCACCGGGCCGTATCCGCCGTAGCGGAACAGCAATTCGGTGCGTGCGACGTCCCCCGCCGGATCGCCCCAGCTGCCGTTCGACCAGTCGATCGCCGCGATGCCCTGCTCGGTGAGGATAGCGTTGCGGGGATGAAAATCGCCGTGGCACAGCCGATCGCCGTTCGGAATGGCGTTCAGCCGCTCGAGCGCCAGCGTCCGCAGCGCTTCGTCCACATCGGCATGCAGGATGCGGACATGGACGATGATATGCTGCGCGTGGATCAGGCCCGCGCCGCTGCAGCGATGGATCCTGGCGTGGTAGGCGGTGAAGCGCCGGAGCAGATTGCGGGAGCGGAAGGGGCGGGCGAGCATGTCCCGCAGCAGGGGCGTGCCGGTCAGCTCTTCGAAGATGATCCCGCGCCGACCCTTGTGCTCGCGCTTGCCGAGCGGCCGGGCGACACGCAGCCCCTGCCGCAGGGCATGGAGGACACCGTCATGCTCGCGCTTGATGACGCCCGGATCGAGCCCTTCGCGATAAAGCTTGAGGACGCGGCCACCGTCCAGGCGAAAGACATCGGCGCTCTCGCCGCTGCCGATCAGCCCTGCCTGGCCCGCCATATCCATTCAAAACCCTTTACGTAAAAAATGCCCACACCTCTACGCAGACGGAACATGTCCTATTCCCGGCGTTGACAGGGCGCTGTGACACAGTTCATCGGCATAACCATCGCCAGGCCGATATGGATGCATGATGAACGGACCCACCGCGCTTACACTGTCGCTGCTCATGCTCGCGGGACTGGCGCTGGGAAGCGGCGGCGTGTGGATGATGCTGAAACGGCACGATCACAAGCGGGGGTGGCTGATGATCATCGCCGCCACGGTGATGTTCGTCAATGTCGCGATCTGGACGGTGCCCGTCAAATGACCGGGCCGGCCCTCTAGCTAGGGGGCGCCGAGCGTGGCGAAAACAGCGCCTCGAAGGATGTCACGGGTCCTTCGAGGCAGATCTTCGCCTTCGCTCAGAACCGGCTCTGCTTACCGGTCGCCCGACAGCCGCATGTCGAGATAGTCGTCGACCGACTTCATCAGATCGGGCATCTCATCCGCGAAGAAGTGGTTCGCGCCCGGAATCGTGTCGTGGTGGATGGTGATGTGGCGCTGGGTGCGCAGCTTGTCGACCAGCTTCTGGACCGCGCCGGGCGTCACCACTTCGTCGCTGTCGCCCTGGATGATGATGCCCGATGAGGGGCAGGGTGCCAGGAAGGTGAA
>SCUQ01000272.1 GCA_004297635.1 Rhizorhabdus sp.
CTGCGCCATGGATCGGTCGTCGACCGGATCGTGCGCAGCGCAGAGGGCATCGCCATTCATGTGCTGCCGGTAACAGTTTCGCGTGATCGGGCGCTGCGGCGAAACTGGAAGGAAGGGCTGGAAGCCCGGCCCTATCTCTGGTCCCTGGCGATGGTTGCGGCCACGACCGCGTTGTGCGTCGGCCTCCGCCAGACTCTCGATGTCGCCAATGTCGCGATGCTCTTCCTGCTGCCGGTGCTTGCGTCGGCGCGGCGCTTCGGCCTGCGGCCGGGCCTGTCGACCGGCCTGATGTCGGCGCTGGCCTATAATTTCTTCCTGCTGCCCCCGCTCTACACGCTGTCGATCAGCAATGCGGAGAATGTCATCGCCTTCTTCGTGCTGCTGATCGTCGCGGTCGTCACGAGCCAGTTGGCCGGCGGAATGCGGGCGCAGGCGGACCTGGCCCATCGCTCGGCACGGCAGAATGCCGCGCTGGCCGGTTTCGCGCAGGTGATCGCCGAAGCCGCCAATCCCGACGAACTGGCGCAGGTGATCTGTGGGGAAATAGCGCGGCTGTTCGGCGTGCAGACGATGCTGTTCCTTCCATCGCCGGAGGGGCCCGCGCTCGTCGCGGCGGTGCCCCCTGGCCATGCGCCTGACCAGCTCGATCTCGCCGCCGCCAACTGGACGCTGGAAAAGGGTCGTCCGGCCGGTCGCGGGTCCGATACGTTGACCGCGTCCGACTGGTTGTTCCAGCCGATCGCCAAGGGCGAGAAGGTGTTCGCGGCGCTTGCGCTGGCGCGCGCCGACCTCGGTCAGGCCCCCGTCCGGGCGGACGAACTTCCGCTGCTGCTCAGCCTGGTCCAGCAATCCGGTCTGGCGATGGACCGGATGGAACTGGCCGTGTCGATGCGGGAGCTTGACGAGGTCCGGAGCCGGGATCGGCTTCGTGCGGCGCTGCTGTCGTCGGTCGGCCATGATCTGCGCACGCCGCTGACCACCATCCGGTCCTCCATTGCCGAGCTGGCGAGAATGAAACTGGCCGCCGGCGCCCAGGGGATCGTCGACACGCTGGACGGTGAAGTCGAACGGCTCAACCGCTTCGTCTCGAACCTGCTCGATATGGCACGGGCCCAGTCCGGCGCGATCCGCCTTGCCGTGGAGCCCGTCGATCTCACCGACGCTGTCGCGAGCGCGGTGCACGAGGTCCGCAAGGTACTCGAGGGTCATGAACTGCTGCTCGATGTCCCTCCGGACCTGCCGATGGTCCGCGCCGATCCGCAACTCCTTCACCATATCCTCATCAACCTGCTCGACAATGCGGGGCGCTACGCGCATCCCGGAACCCCTTTATGGCTGAGCGCGGGGCGCAGCCGCGACGGCATCTGGCTGTCGGTGCGGGACGAAGGGCCGGGATTGCCCGAAGGCAGGGAAGACACGGTGTTCGACACCTTTACCCGGTTTGACGGAACCGACCGGTCGCGCGGTGGAACGGGCCTTGGCCTCGCCATCGCGCGCGACTTTGCGGCGGCCATGGACGTCGCGATCCGGGCCGAGCGTTGCACCGATCCCACCGGCGCATGCTTCACGCTGACCTGGCCGGATACGCTCGTCGTGCGGCTCGATCCGGAGCTTCATCCGTGAAGGTGCTCGTGGTCGATGACGAACCGCAGATCCGCCGCCTGCTCGGACTCGCGTTGAAGCGGGGCGGCCACGACATGATCGAAGCCGGCACGGCCGTTGCGGCCCTCGCTGCGGCCAGAGGTGAACGCCCCGACATCATTCTGCTCGATCTGGGCTTGCCCGATCGCGATGGGATCGAACTTATCCCGCTGCTGAAGGCCGAAGGCGGGGCAGCGGTGGTGATCCTGTCCGCGCGGGATGCGACGGAAGAAAAGGTCGCCGCGCTCGATCTCGGCGCGGACGACTATGTCACCAAGCCGTTCGACAGCGAGGAGCTGCTGGCCCGCCTGCGTACCGCCGCCCGCCATCTGGGGCGGCGTGGCGAGGATCGCCTCGCCGTGGGCGACATCGTCATCGATCTGGCGGGACGCCGGGTCGAGCGCGGCGCAGAGCAGATTCACCTCACCCGGAAGGAGTTCGCATTGCTCGCCGAACTGGCCCGGCATCCTGGTCGGGTGCTGACCCACGGCCAGCTGTTGCGGACCATCTGGGGGCCGGTCCATGAAGGGGATATCGAATATCTTCGCGTCGCGGTCCGCAGTCTTCGCCAGAAGCTGGAAGCCGATCCCGGTAGGCCGCGCCTGATTCTCAATGATCCCGGCGTCGGCTATCGCCTCGATGATAGCCGAAGCGCCGCATCGACCTGACCTTTGTCGGCTGGATAATATCGCTCCAACCCTTCATGAGCGCTGTCCATGACCGCACATGATCTTCAGGCCATCCTGCTCTCGGCCCTCGTTCGCGCGCATGGTGGCCAGCGGCGGCGATGGCAATCGGTGATCGGTCCGGTCCGGATCCATAGCCTCGACACCCATGCGCATTGCAACTGGTCGATTGCACCGGCCGGAACCGCCAGCGAAAATGCGATCGTCGAACGGTTGCTCGACGATGTCCGGGTGGCTTACCCGATCATCGCGTCATGACCGGAAGGCTGGCATATCCTCCGAATCCGTTGCAATTCCGTCGCTGCGGCCTCGCCGATCTTCAGATTATAGTCGCCTCCTACCATCAGAATTGATAGGCTTCATGACGTCACCGGCGTGTCGCGTCAGGCCGGGCAACGGGGGCACGGGATGGAACGGGACATTCCCTGGGGATGGATCGCGCTGACGATCCTGACGATTATCGCCGTCGCGGCGATCGAAATGCGGATCA
>SCUQ01000273.1 GCA_004297635.1 Rhizorhabdus sp.
AGATTTGCCTTCCAGCGCGTTGAGGCGGAACTCGGCATCGCCCTTCATCCGGGCGAACTGATCCTCCAGCTTGCGGAGGTTGAAACTGTTCTGCTCGACCTGGCCGGTGAGTGCGGCAAGGGTCTTTTCGAGCGTATCGACCCGGCGGGTAAGATCGGCGCCCAAGCTATCCGCCGGGCTGCCGACCGGTGCCGGCGGAGCGACCTGCGGCTTGATCTCAGGCTCGAAATATTGCTGCGCGCCGCCGGGGAAGACCTTGCGCTGCACGGCCTTCATCTCCTTCTCCAGCTTGTCGACGCGCTTGTCGACCGTCATCGGCGCCTGTTGCGCCAGAGCCGGCACCGCAGTCGCGGACAGGAGCAGGAGGGCGATCATCGCCTTCGTCATGATACAGGAATCCCCATCATCGTTACGCTAATGATATTGCCTTGGCCTCGGGGCCGAGATCAAGGCTCGCGGCGGCGGCCCGCGTCCGGCGCGGGCTCAACCGAGCCGATGCGATCGCCAACCGGATCAGAACCGGATGGAGTGCTGCGAAAGGCCTCTGGCAGGTCGGGAGTATCCGCGACGTTACCATCGGTCGCATTGGCCGGATCGGCCGCCGCGGCAGCCGCCTCCATCACGATCGAGACAAGGACATCGCGCTTGAGGCTGTAGAAGCGCACGAGCTGGTCAGGCTTGCCCACCGGCGGCAATTCGGTCGTGCCGATCAGCACCTTGAGTGACTGCGGCCGCCCGGTGCGAAGGATCGGATCGACCGCATTATCGGGCAGCGTAAAGCTCTGGCCGGCAACGAGCACGTCCATGAAATAGGTCATCGCGGAATCGCGCTCGGAAATCTTGATCCAGACATCCTCGGTGGCGGTGACGCTGATCGGCCCCGTCGGGGCGACCGGCCCGGCCGGAACCGGCGCGGGAGCAGCCGGCCTGGCCGGGATCGGACGGTTATCCTGCACCGTATCGGCCGCCAGCCTGGCGAGATCGCTGCTGTCGCCTTCGAAGCGGAGCAGCAGATAGGCCATGCCGAGCAGCAGCGCGACGCCGAGGGCGATCATCGCCAGCAATCGGGACGGGATACGGTTCGGGTCGACCGGCTCATAGGCCTCGGGTTCGAAATGGGCCCGCTGGGCGTCGCCGACTTCGTCCCGAAAGGCCCGCGAGAGCGCCTGGCCGTCGAGGCCGAGCATGGTCGCATAGCTCTTCACGAAACCCGCCGAGTAGGGCAGCGCCGGCAGGCCTTCGCGCTCACCGCTCTCGATCGCTTCCAAGTGGCGCAGCGGGATACGCGTGCGCGCAGCGACATCGCTCAGCTCAAGCTGCTGGCGCGCGCGCTCCGCCGCCAGTTGCTCGCCCACATTGCGGGGAAACAAGCCTCGATCGTCGTCCGCGCCTTCGCTCATCAGGCTCTTTCCTCCACGCTTCGGAGCAGCGACGCAAGCAACCAATTGTGAAAACCGGCCGCGTGCACTTCCGAAGCGTCACCTTTCCCCCTGGCGCGCACGGTCTGCCGTGCAAATCAGACGACCGCAACCCCATTGCTGTCGGCCCAGGCGGAAAGATCGCCACGCAGACTGCGAACCGGCCGGGCGAGGAAGTCCGGCATGCGCTCCCGCAGCGCGCCGGCATCCAGCGAGCGGATCATCGCCTTCACCGGCCCGATCGCAGCCGGCGTGATCGATAGACGGCCGATGCCCAGCCCGATCAGCGCCATCGCCTCGAGCGGACGGCCGCCCATTTCGCCGCAGACCCCGACCGGCACGTCCGCTTCGCGCGACTGACGCGTTACCCGGTTGAGGAAGCGCAATATGGCCGGGCTCAGCCAGTCATAGCGCTCGGCCAGCTTGGGATTGGAGCGATCCGCCGCAAACAGGAACTGGGTCAGGTCGTTCGTGCCGATCGACAGGAAATCCAGCTTCGGCAGGATCATGTCGAGGCTTTCCGCCAGCGCCGGCACTTCGAGCATCGTCCCATAGCGGATGCAATTGGGCGCGCCGCGCCCATGATCATGTATCCATTTGCGCTGCGCCTCGAACAGCGCGACCGCCTGATCATATTCCCACGGTTCGGAGACCATCGGGAACATGACGTTGAGCGTCCGCCCGGCGGCAGCCTCGATCAGCGCGCGCGCCTGCACCTTCATCAGCGCATCGCGCTCCAGCCCGAGGCGGATCGCACGCCAGCCGAGTGCCGGGTTCTCCTCCTTGGCGTCCTCATCGGTGTTGAGATACGGCAACGCCTTGTCACCGCCGATGTCGACGGTGCGGAAGATGACCGGCCGGTCGCCGGCCGTATCCAGCACCTCGCGATACAGGCGGAGCTGGCGTTCGCGCTGCGGCAGGGTGGCCGAGACCAGAAACTGGAACTCGGTGCGGAACAGACCGACCCCATCGGCGCCAGTGACATCGAGCGCCGCCATGTCGTCGCGCAGCCCGGCATTGACCATCAGCTCGATCCGCAGCCCGTCCTTGGTCTGGGCGGGCAGATCACGCATCGCGGCAAATTCGGCGCGGCGCTTCTGGCCGACCATCATCTTGGCCTCGAAGGCCTCTTCCATCGTCGTATTGGGACGGACGACGACCGATCCCATCGTGCCGTCGAGCAGCAGGAAATCGCCATCGGCGATGGTGCGGCGAACGTCCTTGACCCGCCCCAGTACCGGGATTCCCATAGCCCGCGCGACGATCGTCACATGCGCGGTGAGCGACCCCTCCTCAAGCACGACGCCCTTGAGCCGGCGGCGATCATATTCGAGCAGTTCGGCGGGACCGAGATTGCGCGCGATCAGGATCGAATCCTGGCGAAGGCCCATCTGCGCCGCCGTGCCGAGCTGGCCGGAAACGATGCGGAGCAGCCGGTTCGACAGATCCTCCAGGTCGTGCATCCGATCGGCCAGCAACGGATCGCCGATCTCGCGCATCCGCATGCGGGTGCGCTGCTGGACACGCTCGATCGCGGCCTCCGCCGTCAGGCCTGAGTCGATCGCCTCGTTGATGCGCCGGATCCAGCCCTCATCATAAGCGAACATCTTGTACATCGCGAGGACGTCCTGATGCTCGCCCGCCGCGCCGAAATCGGCTTCGCGGGTCATCCGGTCGATCTGGTCGCGCATCTTCGCGAAGGCCGAGATGACGCGGTGGCGCTCCACCTCGATATCCTCGGCGACGGTATGCTCGATCTCGATACGCGGCTGATGGTAGACCGCCCGGCCCATCGCCATGCCTTCGACCAGCCGGAGGCCGGGCAGGCGAACGGGGCCGGTGTCGCGCGCATTGGTGGAGCCGGGGCCGCTCTCGTCGATCAGACCGGCGCCCGCGATCAGTTCGGCCAGCACCATCGCCACGGTCTGCAGCGCCTCGATCTCCACATCGTCGAAGCGACGCTGCTCGCGATGCTGGACCGCGAGCACGCCCACCGCCAGTTCGCGCCGCACGATCGGCACGCCCGCGAAGCTGTGGAACAGCTCCTCCCCCGTTTCGGGCTTGTAGGCAAAGTCGGGATGGCTGGTCGCCTCGTCGAGGTTGAGCGTCTCGACATTCTGCGCGATCGTTCCGACGAGACCTTCGCCGAGCGCCATTTTGGTGACATGGACGGCAGCCTGTTTCAGGCCGCGGGTGGCGAACAGCTCGAGTGCGCCGTCGCGCAGCAGATAGACCGAGCACACCTCGGTATCGAGCGCCTCGCCGATGATCTGGACGACCTGATTGAGCTTCGCCTGCGCACCCGAACGCGACGCCATCACGTCGTGCAGGCGCGTCAGGATCGTGCGCGCGGCGGAAGTGGCGGTGATCGGCGACATGTCCCCTGCCCGCTATCAGAAAGCGGCGGCGGATTCCAATGGGTAGGCGCCTATCCCCCGATCAACTTCGATCCACTTTGGCGATGATGGCAAAGAAAAGCGCCGCCGCTCGCCATTCGCGTCGGCACAAGCGCGCTTTCCGTCTCGATCAGGCCGCCCGGCGTTCCAGCGCAGCGGCAGCCTCGCCGATCAGAGTCGCAACGATATCGGCGAGCGGCTCTTCCTTCGTGACCATGCCGACCGACTGGCCAGCCATCACCGAGCCATGCTCCACATCGCCATCGACGACGGCACGCCTGAGAGCACCGGCCCAGTAATGCTCGATCTGGAGCTGAGCCTCACCCATCTCGACCTGGCCGTCGTCGAGCAGCTGGGCAACTTCGCGCTGCTTGGCGGTGAACAATTCGCTCGATGCGTTCTTGAGCGCGCGGACCGGGATCACCGGCAGCCGCGGATCGATCTGGACGCTGGTCACGGCGTCGCGCGCCGACGCGCGGATGAACGCCTTCTTGAAATTGGCATGGGCAATCGATTCGGTCGCACAGACGAAGCGCGTACCAAGCTGAACGCCCGCAGCCCCCATCTCCAGATAACCGGCGATCGCTTCGCCACGGCCGATACCGCCTGCGACGAATACGGGGATCTGCTCGGCGATGCTCGGCAGTATCTCCTGTGCGAGCACCGAGGTGGAGACCGGACCGATATGGCCACCGGCTTCCATCCCCTCGACGACGAGAGCGTCGACACCCGAACGGATCAGCTTCTTCGCCAATGACAGCGCCGGAGCGAAGCAGATGACCCTGGCGCCCGATGCCTTGATCCGATCGATCGCGCCCCCGGGCGGCAGTCCGCCGGCCAGGACGACGTGGCCGACCTGATGGCGGGCGCAGACGTCGATCAGCGCATCCAGATCGGGATGCATCGTGATGAGATTGACCCCGAACGGCTTCGACGTCAGCACCTTGGTGCCGGCGATCTCCGCGTCGAGCAGCGCTGGCGTCATCGCGCCACAGGCGATCACGCCGAAGCAGCCCGCATTGGACATCGCGGCGACGAGGTTCCGCTCCGAGACCCAGCTCATCGCGCCGCCGAGGATCGCATATTCGCTGCCGAGCAGGGCAGCACCGCGCGCCATCAGGGCGGTGAGGCGGGCC
>SCUQ01000274.1 GCA_004297635.1 Rhizorhabdus sp.
CACCAGTTGAGCGGCGCGAAACCCAGCGCCGAGGCGAGCCCCAGGCCGAACGCAATCGCCGGAATTTTCAGCACTAGGAGTTTTCGCATCACCGGCTTGAACTGTTCGGACATCCCCCCATATCGCGCCCACCGCGCCACGGCAAAGCGGCGCGTCGCATACACGCAATAAAAATGCATGAGGGGACTGCTTGACAGCCGGGGGGCTGCCACACATATCGCCGCTAGCACTCAACACGGGTGAGTGCTAAAAGTTTCCAACCTGAAGGATTCGGCACCGGGCTGCCCGCCCATGCCGGAGAATTGCTAAGGAAAGGGTGAAGCACATGAGTTTCCGTCCGCTGCACGATCGCGTGCTCGTTCGCCGCGTCGAAGCCGAGGAAAAGACCGCCGGCGGGATCATCATTCCCGACAGCGCCAAGGAAAAGCCCCAGGAGGGCGAGGTCGTCGCCGTCGGCGGCGGCGCCAAGGCCGAGGATGGCAAGGTCACTCCGCTCGACGTCAAGGCCGGCGACAAGATCCTGTTCGGCAAGTGGTCCGGCACCGAGGTCAAGATCAACGGTGAAGACCTGCTGATCATGAAGGAATCCGACATCCTGGGAATCGTCGGCTGAGCCTTCCCGTCTATTTTGTCACATCCATCTAAGTAAGGAATTCAGATCATGGCAGCGAAAGACGTCAAGTTTTCGCGCGACGCCCGTGAGCGCATCCTGCGCGGCGTCGACATCCTCGCCGACGCGGTGAAGGTCACGCTGGGCCCGAAGGGCCGCAACGTCGTCATCGACAAGTCGTTCGGCGCGCCCCGCATCACCAAGGACGGCGTCACCGTCGCCAAGGAAATCGAACTCAAGGACAAGTTCGAGAATATGGGCGCCCAGATGGTCCGCGAAGTCGCTTCGAAGACCAACGACATCGCCGGTGACGGCACCACCACCGCCACCGTGCTCGCCCAGGCGATCGTTCGCGAGGGCATGAAGTCGGTCGCCGCCGGCATGAACCCGATGGACCTGAAGCGCGGCATCGACCTTGCCGTCACCAAGGTCGTCGAGGATCTCAAGGCGCGTTCGAAGCCCGTCGCCGGCACCAATGAAGTCGCCCAGGTCGGCATCATCTCGGCCAATGGCGATACCGTCGTCGGCGAGAAGATCGCCGAGGCGATGGAGCGCGTCGGCAAGGAAGGCGTGATCACCGTCGAGGAGGCCAAGGGCCTCGATTTCGAACTCGACGTCGTCGAGGGCATGCAGTTCGACCGCGGCTATCTGTCGCCCTACTTCATCACCAATCCCGAGAAGATGGTGGTCGAGCTCAACGATCCGTACATCCTGATCCACGAGAAGAAGCTGTCGAACCTCCAGTCGATGCTGCCGATCCTCGAGGCCGTGGTGCAGTCGGGCCGTCCGCTGCTGATCATCGCCGAGGACATCGAGGGTGAGGCGCTGGCCACGCTCGTCGTCAACAAGCTGCGTGGCGGCCTGAAGGTCGCCGCCGTCAAGGCGCCGGGCTTCGGCGATCGCCGCAAGGCGATGCTCGAGGACATCGCGATCCTGACCCAGGGCGAGATGATCTCGGAAGATCTCGGCATCAAGCTCGAGAGCGTCACGATCGGCATGCTCGGCACCGCCAAGCGCGTCACCATCGACAAGGACAACACCACCATCGTCGATGGCGCGGGTTCGTCCGATGCGATCAAGGGCCGCGTCGAAGCGATCCGTCGCCAGATCGAGAACACCACCAGCGACTATGACAAGGAAAAGCTCCAGGAGCGTCTTGCCAAGCTCGCCGGCGGCGTTGCCGTGATCAAGGTCGGCGGCGCGACCGAAGTCGAAGTCAAGGAGCGCAAGGACCGCGTCGACGACGCTCTCCACGCGACCCGCGCGGCTGTCGAAGAGGGCATCGTCCCGGGTGGCGGCACGGCGCTTCTCTACGCCACCAAGGCGCTTGAGGGCCTGAAGGGCGTCAATGACGACCAGACCCGCGGCATCGACATCATCCGCAAGGCGATCACCGTGCCGCTGAAGCAGATCGCTGCGAATGCGGGCCATGACGGTGCCGTCGTCGCCGGCAACCTGCTGCGCGAGAATGACGAGACCAAGGGCTTCAACGCCTCGACCGACGTCTATGAGAACCTCGTCGCCGCCGGCGTGATCGACCCGACCAAGGTCGTCCGCACCGCGCTGCAGGACGCGGCGTCGGTCGCCGGCCTGCTGATCACCACCGAGGCGACCATCGCCGAGCTGCCCGACGACAAGCCTGCCATGCCCATGGGCGGCGGCGGCATGGGCGGCATGGGTGGCATGGGCGGCATGGACTTCTAAGGCCGACAGCGGGTGGGGTTCGCTCCACCCGCGACGGTTGCGAAGACCATATCCGCTCGATCGTCACAGGACGTTCAGCATTGGGCCCGGGGAGAAATCCCCGGGCCTTTTCTTTGATGCGCGGCGGACAGGCTGAGGACCATATTCTGCGGGCAGAGCGCTGGCAGACCGCCATGACCCCGCCGGCAGCGGCGTGAAGATCACGCCGTCGCGTAGATCATTCCCCGTCGATCTGCGCCATCATTGCCGGCTGTCCGGCTTCGTTCGCGGTCCAGGCTTCGGCCCTGTCGGCACCGCCGCTCAGGTTGATCGTGAAAGGCGCGGTGTCGAACAGCGGCGCGCGTGCGCGGAAGCTGAATCCCGTCATCCGGGCGCCGCCATATGTGCGCAGCCACAGGTCGGCGAGCAGCGTCGCGGCGAACGGCCCGTGGACCACGAGGCCGGGATAGCCTTCTTCGTCGCGCGCATAATCGCGGTCATAATGGATGCGATGGCTGTTGAAAGTCAGCGCCGAGAATCGGAACAGCGCAACCGGATCGGCGTGGTAGCCGCGCGTCGCATCGGTGGCACGGGGTTCTGCGGCGGCAACCGCCGCCGCAGGGGCCGGGCCAGCCGTGGGCGGCGCGGGCGTGCGATAGACGATGTCCTGCCGCTCTTCGATCAGCAGGGTGTCGCCGCTGCTGATCCGGTGGTCGACGGTGACGAACAGCATGTCGCCGCTGTTGCCCGATTTGGCGACGACATCGGCGATGGTGGAGACCCGCTCGATCGGCGCGCCGATCCTCATCGGCGCGTGGAAGCGGAGCGACCCGCCTGCCCACATCCGGCGCGGCAGCGGGATCGGCGGCAGGAAACCGCCCCGTTTCGGATGGCCGTCCTCGCCGATATCGGATTGAGCGGCGCGCGGCAGGAAATAGAGCCAATGGCCGAGCGGCGGGACCTCGCCGGCGGGCCAGGGCGGGGTCCGATGATCGAGCAGGGCGGCAAGTCCGGCGAGCGGCTCGGGTGCCGCATGGCCTTCCATGCGCTCCTCGCGTCCGATCCAGTTCCTGAGATGATCAATGTCCAAAATTGCCCTCCTCTGCACAATGGAGCGAAGCCGCCCTGCGGGGGCACGTCGAAAAAATCCAGCCAAAAAGGATCTTTCATGGCCCCTTCGGCTTGCCATCGCCCGCATCGCGAGCGATGGCACGGCCATGCAGCTACGATCCCTTCTCTTCGTTCCCGGCGACCGGCCGGAACGTTTCCCCAAGGCCGCCGCGAGCGGGGCCGATGCGCTGATCCTCGATCTGGAGGATTCGGTCGCTCCCGACAACAAGCCGGCGGCGCGCGCGGCGATCGCGGCCTGGCTAGCCGATCGCGGCACGGTGCCCTGCTTCGTGCGGATCAACCCGCTCGATTCGGACCATGTCCGGGCAGACCTCGACGCCGTAATTGGCGCACGGCCCGATGGATTGATGCTGCCCAAGGCGGCCGGTGCCGCATCGTTGCGCCAGCTTGCCGAGCTTGCGGGCGCGCCGCTGCCGCCGGTCCTGCCGATCGCCAGTGAAACGCCGGCCGCCGTCTTCACGCTGGGCAGCTATGGCGAGGTCGGTGCTGCGCTCGCCGGCCTGACCTGGGGTGCCGAGGACCTTCCCGCGGCGATCGGCGCGGCGACATCGCGCAATCCCGACGGCAGCTATACCGCTCCGTATGAGACGGTACGCGCGCTGACGCTGTTCGGCGCGCATGCCGCCGGTGTCGCCGCGATCGAGACCGTCTATCCCAATATCGCCGATACCGATGGGCTGGCGGCCTATGTGGCGCGGGGCCGCCGGGACGGCTTCACCGGCATGATGGCGATCCATCCCTCGCAGGTCGCGATCATCAATGCGGGATTCAGTCCGAGCGAGGCCGAGATCGAGCATGCCCGGGCCGTGATCGCGATGTTCGCTGCCAATCCGGGCGCCGGAGCGCTCAAGCTCGACGGCAAGATGATCGACCGGCCCCATCTCAAACAGGCCGAAGCGCTGTTGGCGCGGGCTGCCGCCGGGCGGAAATGATCGGGGCGATAGCCGCCTGCATGCCATAGGCTGCAGCTTCCGGCTGCGGCCGGAGGACAGCCCTTATGGCAGCGCCGGCGCCTGCAGGGGGGCGGTGGCGCCGATCCAGCGACCGACGACCACGGCCACCTTGCCGTCGGCGCCGGGATCGTCCCGGCGTGCGATCAGGCTGGTGATCTGCTGGCCGGTATCGCCGATCCGCACCCGGCTGCGCACCCAGAACAGGTTCGATGTCAGCCCCGTCCCCTGTGGCATCGTGACGTTCATCGAGGCGAGATCGGCGGCGGTGACATAGCCCTGCCGTTCGCGGGTCGCGACGATGCGGCGCGCTGCCATCGGATCGCCGGTCAGCACGCCGATCATATCCTCGCTCGCCGCGTTGAGATTGATCTTGCTGTCATAGGGCAGGGCCGTCACCAGCCCTGCCAGTCGGGTCAGCTGCGCGCGCGGGAGGCCCAGCATCGCAAGCGGCCGAAGGTCGCTGAGCGGCCCGGCCGCCCGGATCGCGCCCGCTGCCCGGGCGGCCTGCTCGGGGCTCATCCCCACCGCCGCGGCGATCTTGCCGAGGATGCCGGCGGCGACGGGATCGGGCTGCATCAGCGCGTTGATGTTGAAGCGGTCCTGCGCGTCGGCGATGGCAAGGTCGAAGCTCCCGCCGTCGATCGGAGCGCCCTTTTCCGACAGCGCCGCCCAGGGCTCGGCGCGATTGTCGGTGTCGGGGGCGACAACCGCATCGCGGCGCAGCGCCACGATCGCCGATGTCTCGCCGCCGCGCGCGATCGCCTGTGCCCGCGCAGCTTCCCGCATCCTAAGGCCGCGTTCCAGGGCGCCGTCCTCCGACGTGATCATCAGCAGCAATATGCCGCTGGCGATCGCGACGAAGAGCAGCACGTTGACGAGGATCATCCCCTCGTCATCGGTCTCCCGTCCCGCATGATCGAGCGGGGAAAGGCCGCGCGGCCGCCTCACGGATGCGCCGGCAGCGCCACGACCCGCCGCAGGCCGCCCGTAACCGGGCCGCCCGGTGCCAGCACGATATCGGCGGCCACGGCGGCGGGCCATTGCCGGGCCAGCTCCGGTGACGGAGGCCAGCGTTCGATCCAGCCGAGCCCGGGACGAAAATAGCTCCAGCGCAGCGAGCCGACCCCCTGCAGCACGCGCTGCTCGCCCTGCGGCAGGCCCGGCCCTCTTATGCTGCGCAGCAAAGTCCCCGCGCCGAGCTGATAGCCGACCTGCACCGGCATCCCGCCCTCGGCCGCAAGCGGCCGGCTGAAACTGATCACCGCGCCGTCCCCGCGCAGCTCGCCTCCGGCGACCTGGCTCAGGTCATTGTCGAGGACATACATTGCCCGCTGCACCTCGGCGAGGCGGTCGAGCCGGCCATCGGTGCGGCGCTGGATGCCGAGCAGCCCGTCGACCAGCGCCAGCCCTGCCATCGCGATCAGCCCGAAGAGGGCCAGCGATATCATCAGCTCGATCAGCGTGAAGCCGGCCTGGTTCCCGTTCTCGTCCGAGAAGGGGCGTTCCGGCGGCGGGCCTTGCGTCACAGCGATCCGCTCTTGTCCGCCAGGGTGAAGCCGTCCTGCCCGGCGACCAGCACCGCCAGTTCGCGGGCGGCGCTGCCGTCGGCGGCGAAGCGGATCGGGCCGGTCAGGATCGGGAAGGCGCGGGCGAGCAGGGCGTCGCGATCGACCACGCCGCCGCTGCGCAGGGCCTCGACGATCGACATCGCGTCATAGGCCAGCGCCGCGATCAGCCCCGGACCGTTCATCGTGCCGCCCTGATAGCGGCCGGCGAAATCGGACAGCGCTTCGGGATCGGGGCCGGAGAGCCAGGCACCGGCGATCTCCTGCGGCGGCAGGTCGAGCGCCTGCTGCGTCCCGAGCAGCTGCAGCCCGCCACCGGCGGTGGCCCGCGCCGCGGCCCGTAGCGCGTCGCCGCCCTCGGTGACGAGCAGCGCGTCCGGCTGGCCGATGCGGCGCAGCGCGGCAGGCAGGTCGGCCGCGGTCGTGCCGCCGGGCAGCATCACGACATCGAGCCCTGCGGCGCCACGCAGCCGCTCCGCTGCGGCATTGCCCTGCATCGCCCAGCGCGATGGCCCGCCGAACACCGCCACACGCCGGACCCCGCGGCCGCGCGCGTAGCGCAGGATCGACGTCACGCTCTGCCCGGCGGTGATGCCGAGCAGGAAGGCGCCGCTGCGGAGCAGGCCTTCGTCGTTGCTGAAACTCAGCACGGGCACGCCACCCGCGGCCTGCGCTGCCGCCCGGCTCTCCTCGGCGAACAGCGGGCCGACGATGATTCGGGCGCCGCCGCGCAGCGCCTGGGCAACCGCTGCGGTGGCGCCGGCCGCCGTGCCGCCGGTATCGATCATGATCGTATCTTCGGCCTTCGCCCCGGCGGTTAACGCGAGCATCGCCGCACGCTGCATGCTAAAGCCCACCGTGGCCGAAGCGCCGGACAAAGGCAGGAGCATCGCCGCACGCGGCCGCTTCGCCGCCTTCTTCGACGCGGCCAGGACCGGAGACTGGAGCAAGGATGCCGACCCTAGAAGCAGCGCCGATGGCAGCAGGCCCAGAAGATGGCGTCTATCTCGATTCATCGGACACTCCTGCGCGCCGTCGTTTCAACCGCCGGGCGTTGATCTTCACCGGCATCGGCGCCGGCGTCTACGCGCTGAGTCTGATCGCCACGATCCCGGCGCAGCTCGTCGTGCCGATCGCGGATGCCAGCGGTACGATCTGGCGCGGCTCGGCGCCGCTGGGCGGTGTGAACCGGGTCGCGTGGCGC
>SCUQ01000275.1 GCA_004297635.1 Rhizorhabdus sp.
CCTTCATGCGTGTCGGTCCTTCAAATCCAGGGCGGCAATCTGTCCGCCGCGATGAGCGCCTCGATCGGCTGCCTCTCCCGCACCACCGCCCACTGGTCCCCGCTTACCAGCACTTCGGGCGTCAAGGCGCGCGAATTATAGGTATTGGCCATCGTCGCCCCATAGGCCCCCGCCGTCATGAAGGTGACGAGGTCGCCGGGACGCACGGCATCCATGACCCGCTTCTTGGCGAATGTATCGCCGCTTTCACAGATGGGGCCGACGATGTTGGCCGTCATATCGGCACCGTTCGGCGAAACGCTGCGGATATCGTGCCAGGCATCGTAGAGGCTGGGCCGCATCAGGTCGTTCATCGCCGCATCGACGATCACGAAGGGATCGCTCACCCCCTGCTTGACCCGGATGACCCGCGACAGCAGCACGCCGGCATTGCCGACGATCACCCGCCCCGGCTCGAACAGCAGGCGGACGTCCCAGCCCCGCGTCACATCGCGCACCATCGCGCCATAGGCGGCGGGCAGCGGCGGAACCGGCTTGGCGGGATCATAGGGCACGCCCAGGCCGCCGCCGAGATCGGCGGTGACGATGCCATGTCCGGCGGCGCGCAGATCGGCGATCAGTGCGCCGATCTTCTCGAAGGCGGCGCGCGACGGGCCGAGATCGGTGAGCTGGCTGCCGATGTGCACGGCGACCCCACGGATATCGAGCCCCGGCAGCGCGGCGGCCCGCGCATAGGCGTCGAGCGCGCGATCATAGGCGACGCCGAATTTGTCCTCCGATCCCCCGGTCGAGATCTTGGCATGGGTGCCGGCGATCACATTGGGGTTGATGCGGAAGGCGACGGGCGCGCGCAGCCCCATCGCCGTCGCGACCTCCGACAGCATCTCCGCTTCGGGCTCGGATTCGATGTTGAACTGGAAAATGCCTTCGCGCAGGCCCAGCCGCATCTCCTCCTCGGTCTTGCCGACCCCCGAAAAGACGATCCGGTCGGCCGGAATGCCGGCGGCGCGCGCGCGCAGCAGCTCGCCCCCCGACACAACATCGGCGCCGAGCCCCGCTTTCGCCAGGGTGGCGAGCACCGCCCGGTTGGGATTGGCCTTCACCGCAAAGGCGATCAGCGGGCCATCGGCGCCCGATTCGACATCGGCGAGCGCGGCCTTGAACACGGCGACATGGCGCTCGATCGTCGCGGTCGAATAGATATAGACCGGGGTGCCGACCGCGTCGGCTATCGCGGGCAGCGGCACATCCTCGGCGTGGAGGACGCCGTCCTTCAGGTTGAAATGGTCCATGTCGTTCCCTGTACTACGGCTTTGGGCAGCGGCGGTAGCATTGGCCCCGCCCCGCTCATCCTGAGGAGCCATCGAGTCCGTCAACGTGGCGTCTCGAAGACCGCAATCGGTCCCTGGAGACGGGCTTCGGCTTCGCTCGGCCCTCCTCGGGTTGGAGCGGACCGGGCGTCAGCCCGGCGGGGGCAGGTTGAAGCGGTCGTCCGGCCGTTCCTCCGACCGCCGCAGCACATCGTCGCTGCGGCCCGGGCGGGTTTCGACCGGCGGGGTGAGCAGCGTCGGGACATCGGGCTGGACCGCCGCGGTCGCCGGCCTGGGCGGCAGGCTGTGGCCATCGATCGGGCGGAGCATGTCGCGCTTGCCGCAGGCGGCGAGCGCCAGCAGCACGGGGATGGCGAGGAGGCTGCGGAGCTTGATCATGTGTCGATTCCCAATGCCGTCTTCGCCTGCGCGATCCGCGCGCGGACCTGGTCGGGCGCGGTGCCGCCATGGCTCTGCCGGCTGGCGACCGAGGCATCGACCGACAGCGCGCCATACACCCGCTCGTCGATCCGCTCGTCGATCGCCTTCAACGCCTCGATCGGCAGGCGGTCGAGCGCCAGCCCCTCGCTTTCGGCCAGCTTCACCGCGGTACCGGTGATGTGGTGCGCCTCCCGGAACGGGATGTCGGCGACCCGCACCAGCCAGTCGGCCAGGTCGGTCGCGGTCGAGAAGCCCTGCTCGGCGGCCTGGCGCATGCGCGGCGCCACGAAGGTGCAGGTTTCGACCATGCCGGTCATCGCCGCGATCGACAGGGCCAGCAGGTCGTGCGCCTCGAACACCGGCGGCTTGTCGTCCTGCATATCCTTCGAATAGGCCAGCGGCAGGCCCTTCATCGTCATCACCAGCGCGGTCATGCAGCCGGCGATCCGCCCGCTATGGCCGCGCACCAGTTCGGCCGCGTCGGGGTTGCGCTTCTGCGGCATGATCGAGGAACCGGTCGAATAGCTGTCGGGCAGCTTGACGAAGCCATAGGGCTGGCTCGCCCAGATGATGAATTCCTCGGCCAGCCGCGACAGGTGCAGGCTCGCCTGGGTCGCCGCCATCAGATAGTCGAGCGCGAAATCGCGGTCGGAGACCGAATCGAGGCTGTTGTCGGTGGGCCCGTCGAAGCCGAGCGCAGCGGCCGTCATCTCCCGGTCGATCGGGAAGCCGGTGCCGGCCAGTGCCGCCGCGCCCAGCGGACAGCGATTCAGCCGCGCCCGTGCATCGGCGAAGCGGCTGCGATCGCGCGCCACCATCTCATAATAGGCCATCAGATGGTGGCCCAGGGTCACGGGCTGGGCGACCTGGAGATGGGTGAAGCCGGGCATCACGCTCGCGGCATGCTCAGCGGCGCGGGTGACGAGGGCGGTCTGCAGTGCCTGCAACCCGGCCTCGACCGAATCGATCGCGTCGCG
>SCUQ01000276.1 GCA_004297635.1 Rhizorhabdus sp.
TCCGGAAGGGCGAACTGAAGCTTGATGCGATGGCGACCGTCCGCCCCGAAACCTGGAAACAATGGCATGGCCCCGCCGCGGGCTCGACGATGTTCCTGTCGCCCGGCGAGCAGGTGAGCGTCGCCAATCTGCTGTTCGGCATCGTCACCCTGTCGGGCAACGACGCCTGCGTCGTCCTGGCGGAGCATATCTCCGGCACCGAGCAGGCCTTCGTCGCGCTGATGAACCGCCGCGCCCGCGAAATGGGGCTCACCAACAGCCATTTCGGGACCTCGAACGGATGGCCGGACGGCGGCGTGACCTATGTGTCTGCGCGCGACCTGGCCACGCTCGCCCAGAAGACGATCGAGGAGCATCCCAAGCTCTACAAGACGTTCTACAGCCGGCCCAACTTCACCTGGGGCAAGACGATGGGCAGCGGTCAGGCGATCACCCAAGCCAATCGCGATCCGCTGCTGGGCCGGGTCGCGGGTGCCGACGGGCTGAAGACCGGCCATACCGAGGAAGCGGGCTATGGCTTCACCGGTTCGGCCGAGCAGAATGGCCGCCGCCTCGTCATGGTCCTGTCGGGGCTGACCTCGTTCAACCAGCGGGTCGAACAGTCGGTGTCGTTCATGAACTGGGGGTTCCGCGCCTGGCAGGCCAAGGCGCTGGTTCCCAAGGGCCGCAAGGTGCAGACCGCCGAGGTCCAGCTGGGCGATGTCCGCGAAGTCGGGCTCGTCGCGCCCAAGGATCTGAGCGTGACGATCCCGGCCGGGCTGGGTTCGGACCTGAAGACCAAGGTGGTCTATCAGGGGCCGGTGAAGGCGCCGTTCAAGAAGGGCGATCATATCGCCGATCTCGTCGTCACCGGGCCGGACATGGCGCCGCAGAAGCTGCCGCTCGTCGCCGATGCAGACGTCGGCACGGCCGGCTTCTTCGATCGGATGATGGCGGGCCTGCGCTGGCTGTTCGGCCTCAGCTGAGGCCGGGGCGGCCGTGGCCGGCAGGTTCATAACGCTGGAAGGCGGGGAGGGGGTCGGCAAATCGACCCAGGCGAAGGCGCTGGCCGCTGCCCTGCGCGCCCGCGGCATCGACGTCGTCGAAACGCGGGAGCCGGGCGGCAGCGAGGGCGCCGAGGCGATCCGCAAGCTGCTGCTCGAAGGTGGCGCCGATCGCTGGAACGCGCGGGCCGAAGCGTTGTTGTTCGCGGCGGCGCGTGCCGATCATGTCGCCAAGACGATCCGGCCGGCCATTGCCAATGGGCAATGGGTAATGTGCGATCGGTTCCTGGATAGTTCGATAGCTTATCAGGGTGGTGCCGACGGCCTGGGTGTCGAGGCGATCAAGGCGCTACATTCGATAGGCAGCGACGGCTTCCTCCCTGACCGAACCCTGCTTCTCGATATGCCGGTGTTCGATGCCAGTTTTCGCCAATCTGCTGCAGGGATCGGGCAAAGCGATCGGTTCGAAAAGCGCGAGGGCGCCTTTCACGATCGTGTGGCTGCCAGCTTCCGAGCAATCGCCGAGGCCGAGCCCGACCGCATCCGGATTGTGAGCGCTGAAGGCACGCCCGAACAGGTCACCGCCCGATTGATGGCAGCTCTGGCGGACCTGCTGCCATGAGCCTGCTCGGCCATGACGATCAGATCGCGGCCTTTCGCGCGGCGGCAGATTCGGGGCGGCTCCACCATGCCTGGCTGCTCACCGGTGCCGAGGGCCTGGGCAAAGCGAGTTTCGCGCGCGCCGCCGCGACCCGCCTGCTCGCCGACGCGGCCGGTCCGGCGGTGCAGCGACCGGGGTTCGATACCCCCGAAGATCATCCGATCGTTCATTATATCCGCGCCGGCAGCCATCCCGACCTGCGTATCCTGGAACGATTGGTGAAGGACAAATCCGAAGATCTGGCCCGCTCGATCACGATCGACCAGGTCCGCTCGCTGCAGAGCCTGTTCGCCACCACGCCCAGCCTGTCGCCCCGCCGCGTGGTGATCATCGATGCGATCGACGACCTCGAACGTCCCGCCGCCAACGCGCTGCTCAAGAATCTGGAGGAGCCGCCGGCCGGCACCACCTTCTTCCTGATCAGCCATGCGCCGGGCCGGCTGCTGCCGACGATCCGTTCGCGGTGCCGCCAGCTGCGCTTCGCCCCGCTCGATGCGGCACAGATGCGGCTCGCGCTGAGCCGCGCCCTGCCCGAAGAATCGGCCGACGAGATCGATGCGCTGGTGCGGGTCGGCAATGGCTCCCCGGGTCGCGCGCTTGGTTTTGCCGGCTTGCAGATCGCCGCGCTCGACGCGGCAATGGATCGTCTGGTGGAGAGCGGCGACCCGACCAACGCGATCCGCGCGGCGCTGTCGAAACAGCTCGGGCTCAAGGCGGCGCAGGCGCGCTACGAGGCCTATCTGGAGCGCGTGCCCGCCCGGATCGCCAGCGAGGCGCAACGCCGCCGGGGCGCTGCGATGGCCGAAGCGGTGTCGCTATGGGAGGATGCCCGCCGCATCGGCGAGAGCGCTGTCCACCTGTCGCTCGATCCGGCGACCACGGTATTC
>SCUQ01000277.1 GCA_004297635.1 Rhizorhabdus sp.
ATCATGAGTCTTCCGGTAGAACAGCCCGTCGAACAGCGGCCCCGTCGACCGCCCTTCGGCGGCGCCATGATGAATATAATGGTGGAGGGGCAGCATGCCTGCCGCATGCACATCGGCATGGATACTGTTGTACCAGGATGACGAGAAATAGAGATTGGGATCGAGCGCATCGGCTTCGCGACCGTGGCGAATATAGTCGATCAGAGGATTATGGGTGGCGATCAGCGCCGAAAGCTCCGCATCGACCGGGCCGACGCCCAGCCCCGCCACGTCGACCAGAGTCTGGATGACAGGTTCATGCGAGGGGGTGCCGGGCGCCCGGATGATTTCGATCCGGCCGTCCTCGACCAACCCGACCCCGCCGCCCAGCGCCAGCGGGGCCAGGCCGAACAGCCGCTCCACCGCATGGCCCAGCGCGCCGTCACGCTCCTGGCTCATCGATCCGCCCTCGCCGAAATCGGCAAGCGCGGCGACCTTTTCCAGCAGTGCGCGCCGCGCCCAAAAGAAGGTGCCCGCGAAGAAACCCCAGTCGGCCGGCGGATAGGCCGGCGCGACGAGCCGCGGAGCCAGATCCGAAAGCAGTTCGGCATTGCGGAACAGATGGCTCGCGACCGACTTGTAAAGCGGCTTGGCGCCCAGCAGCGACAGATCCGGATTCTCGTCGAAGGCCGCGGTGATGGCATCGACCAGAGCGCCGTTCGCGATCATCCCGTCATAGGCGAGGCGACGCCATTCGGGCGCATAGCCCGATCCGCCTTTCTTGGTGTGGAGCTTGCCGATCAGATCATAGCCGCGCTCGGCCAGTAGCGGCAGCAGCTCGAACAGCGGGCCGATGTCCCACCCGCGATTGGCGACGGGCACCACCTCCGCCTTGCGCGGCAGGCGTTCCAGCGCGGCAAGCACGGTGGGATCGAGGGCAACGCTGTGCGTGACGAAGATGTCGGCCCGATCGCCAAGCGACGCGACCCTGTCGATCAGCTCGACCGCGACCTCCGGGTAGAAGAGATGGAGGACCAGGGCCGCCTTCACGCTGCGGTCCCTCCGGCGGCGATCCGCCGTGCCATCTGCCGCGCATAGAAACCGGTATCGAACAGCGGGTTGGGATTATAGCCCTTCACGGCGCCGATCGTGAGATAATGCTCAATCGGATCGAGCCCGCTCGACGCGGCATCGGGATAGCTGGCCATATACCAGTCGCTATCGAACAACCCGCTGTCGCGGATCAGCGCGACGGCATCGGCCTGCGCGGGTGTCGGGGCCGGCATCGACTGCGGCGGCGGCGCGGCGGCGGGCTGCAGGTCGGGCGCGGCGGAAGTGGCCTCGGCCTCCCCGGTGCGGCGGTGGCGCAGCTCGTCATGGATGATGTCGTCGGCAAGCCAGGGCAGAGCCTCGAACCGTTCATAGGCTGCGTCGAGCACCGAGCGCGCCTCGACATCGTCGCGCTCGGCCAAGGCCCATAGCCCGTCCTGCACCGCGCCCACGATACCGGCAAGCGGTTCGCCGATACCGGAGGGGCCGTCCTCTCGATGATGGCGCAGTGATGGATCGAGAAAGGCGTCGACCTCCGTCGCCGTCGCGCCCTCGGGCATCACCCCGCCGGTCAGCGGCAACAGCTTCTCGGCCTCCCGCCGCCAGTCGGCCAGCATCGCCTCGAACGCGATCACCGTCCGCGCCAGCCCGCGCGTCGCGCGTTCGGCATCGATCATGTGGCGCAGCCATAGCAGCTGGGCAAAAGCGGCGGTGGTGCCGTCCCGGCTGGCGATCGAGCGGGCGACCGCCTGCGGGCTGCGCAGCATCACCACCGCGCGGCTCGCCACGCCATGTTCGGCCAGTGTCTCGACGATGGTCGGGACGAAGCGGCACTGGCGCGGATCCTTGATCGTCATGATCGGGGCTTCGCCAAAGGCCTGGCCGACGGCCTCCCAGATCCGGTCCTTGCGCGAGCGCAGCGCCGATGGCTCAAGCCGCGACAGATCCAGCGGGCGCGGATCGAACCAGCTGGACCGCGCGACGCGCAGCAGCTGATCGTCCGCTTTGACGATCGCCGCCGATTCCCAATAGCCGCGCGCATTGTCCGCATGCGCCTCGATCGCATCGCCGGGCAAGGCCGCGCCGAGATAGCCGATCAGCCGGGCGAGCGCCGAGGTTCCGCTCCGATGCATGCCCAGCACCAGAATGGCGATCCGCGCCTGTCGCGTTTCCGACTGCCCCAAGCATGTCTCCGTCGTTCCGCCGGACGGTTAGCCGCTTGGCACCGGCCCGGCAACCGCGATAGGGCTATGCGATGCAGGACCCTTCACGTCTCGAACCGGCCACCGACGCCAATTTCGACGAACAGCTCTATCTCGCGGCCAATGCCGATGTCGCGCGGCACCCCGTCTACGGCAATGACCCCTGGCGGCATTTCGACCGCTACGGTCGGGGCGAGGGCCGCAAGCAGCAGACCCGCGCCGCGGCGGGCTATCCGGCGACGCGCCGGTCAGCCAAATATGAGCGCTTCCTGCCTTTGCTCGATGCGTCGCGCGGCACGGGCGGCGCATTTCGCTTCCTCGGCGATGCCGGCAGCTTTCCCGTCGCTTATGGCGGAGCGGCGCATGGGCTGGACGAATATGACGATGAATCCGCCAACCCCGGCCTGGGCGATTTCGTCGAGACCGTGCGGCTGAACCCCGACAAGCTCTATCTCGATGTCGGCTGCGGTCGGCGCAGCCGTCATTTCGACAATTGTCTCTATCTCGAAGTCTACCCCTCGGTCAGCGCCGATCTCATCATCGAGCCTGCCTGCCGCTATCCGATCGCGGACGCCTCGCTCGACGGAATCGGCTGCTTCGCTGTGATGGAGCATATGCAGGAGCCCTGGATCGCCGCCGAGGAGTTCCTGCGGATGCTGAAGCCCGGGGGGCTGGTCTTCATCGATTACCCTTTCCTGGTACCGGTCCATGGCTACCCGTCGCATTATTACAACGCCACGCGGGAGGGGTTGGCACGCCTGTTCGACCGAGGCTTCGAACGGATCAAGCTCGCCACCGAAGCGAACCAGACGCCGGACCATGCGATCCACTGGCAGCTGTCCGGCCTTGCTGCGGCGCTGACCGACGAGGGCGTGCGCCAGGAGCTGACGGGCATGAGCGTCGGCCAGTTGATGGCGGAGCCGCCCGGTGGCCCCTTCTGGCAACGGGTTCTGGCGGCAACGCCCGACGCGGCACGCAGCATGTTCGCGGCCGGGAACACGTTGATCGCACGAAAGCTCTAGGTGCTTGATCCCGCAAGGGGATGATGGGATGGGCAGGACGCGGTGATCGGGGCTTTCCGACGCCGCATGTCGCTGCGACTGTAAAAGCTCCATTCCGGAGAACTGACCACTATTCATGGAGAGATTGATGCCTCTATCGCTTCACGCCGCCGTAGTACCGTCGATGCTCCAGATCCTGGGTGCCGTCGGTGGCCTCGTCGGCAAAGCCGCAGCGCATTGTTCGGAACGCGGCCTGCCTGCTCAAACGCTGATCCAGGCGCGGCTGGCGCCCGATATGCATCCCTTCGCCTATCAGGTGAAATCGGTAGCCGTACATTCTGCCGGCGCTCTGGCGGGGGCGCTTGCCGGCTCCTTCTCGCCCGACATGACGACACCTCCTGACAGCTTCGCCGGACTCAGCGATAAGGTGGAGGAAGCGCGCGCCGCGCTTGCGGCACTCGTACCGGATGAGCTTGAACGTCTCGCCGGGCAGCCGGTGGCCTTCACGATCGGGGAGAAATTTCGCCGCGATTTCGTGGCGGAGGATTTCCTGCTGTCCTTCTCCCAGCCGAATTTCTATTTTCATGCCACAACCGCCTACGACATCCTCCGTGCCGAAGGTGTCTCGATTGGCAAGGTAGACTATCTCGGGGCCATGCGCGTGGTGCAGAGATAGGGCAGGTTGCTGCCGCAAGAGGCAGATCGACCGCTTTCATGATGCGCCCGCCTGCAAATGGAGTACCGCATGTCGAAGATCGACTTCACGCCCCCGCGCGTCTGGGCCTGGGATGCCGAAAATGGTGGGAGGTTCGCCAAGCTGAACCGCCCGATCGCCGGAGCCACCACGGAGAAGGAGCTCCCGGTCGGCAAGCATCCCTTCCAGCTCTACTCGATGGGCACGCCAAATGGCCAGAAGGTGACCATCATGCTCGAGGAGCTGCTGGAAGCCGGCCGGCAGGCAGCGGAATATGATGCCTGGCTGATCACGATCTTCGAAGGCGACCAGTTTTCCAGCGGCTTCGTGAGCATCAACCCCAATTCGAAGATTCCCGCGATGGTCGATCGGAGCGGGCCCAAGCCGTTTCGCATATTCGAATCCGGCGCGATACTGCTGCATCTCGCGAACAAGTTCGGCGCATTCCTGCCGACGGACGAGGCCGAGCGGGCCGAAACCTATTCATGGCTTATGTGGCAGATGGGCAGCGCGCCATCCATCGGCGGCGGCTTCGGCCACTTCTTCGCCTACGCGCCCGAGAAGATTGAATATGCGATCAACCGCTATGCGATGGAGACCAAGCGCCTGTTCGACGTCGCCGACCGACGGCTTGCCGAGAGTCGGTTCCTGGCGGGCGACACTTACACGATCGCGGACATCGCGACCTACCCCTGGCTACAGGCCATTGCCAATGACGGCTATAAGGGCTGCGCCGAGTTCCTGTCGATTCACGAGTATCGAAACGTCGACCGATGGCTGCGCGAGATAGCGGCGCGGCCGGCGGTATCCCGGGGCATGAAGGTCAATCGTGTCCTCGGCCGGGACGATGACGGGCTGCGCGAGCGTCACGATGCGTCCGACTTCGAGCTTCGTTCAGGGGAAACCAAGCGATAGCCGGCGTGGAGACCAGATTCTCCGGGCCCGGCCAACGCCTGCCGGACGATCGGACGCGGTAGATCGCGCAAATATTGCCGGCTCAGTCGTCACCCGCGTCGAGCAGGGCTTCGTCGCACATCACCTGGACCCATTCCTTCGCCGCATCGGTCGTCGCATCGGATGCTTCGGCTGTGACAGCGGCCGGCGGCGGCAGGTCCACGCCCGCGGCATGGCGGAGGAACACCGTCATCACATGCGCGACCCCCTCCTCGGTCACATTACGCAGGTCCTCGGCGAAATAGCGGGCGGCGGCGGGCGCCCCCATGATGATCTCGTAGGAGGGGAAGTAGAAGACGCCTTCATGATCTTCGGCGATCTCCTGCGCGGCGGCGCGCAGGACCGACTTGGAGTAGGTCGTGGCGGCCAGCACATGATGGCCGCTCGCCGTCGCGACCAGCGGCACCGGCGATACGGTGAGGATGATCCGTGCCGTTGGATTGACCTCACGCAGCCGCGCGATGAAGGTGGCGAGATCGGCAGTGACCTCCCCCACCCGGAAATTGTGGAAACGATGCCGGTCCGGGTCGAATGCCCCTCCCGACACGCCGGGACAGACCGGATAGACAGCGCCGTCGACCTTCGATTCCCAGCCCTCGGTCAATCCCAGGGTGAACACGAACAGGTCGAGCGTCTCGAACATCTCGCGCACCCGGGCGAAATGATGGGTGCGATCGGCGACCAGCTCCGCCTCGCTGGCATAGCCGCCGGGCTCGATGGTCGGACGGAACGCATCGACGAGGCGCCCGCCGTCGCCGGGCGCTTCCCAGATCGCCTCGACCGGCGCGAAGCGGCCATAGGCGCGGTCGAACAGCTGGAGCAGCTGCCGCGCGGTGTAGATATTGCCGTAGCGGGCGCTGTAGAGCCCATAGCCATGGCGCTCGGCGACATCGGCCGGCACGATCGGGTGCGCGGTTTCGCTCACCATATAGTTGAAGCCGCTGCGCTTCAGGTAGCGTGCGATATTCTGGGCGAAGCAGCTGCCCGCGGTCGCCACCCTGTCTTCGCGGCCAAGCGACAGGAAGCCGCCTGCCACCGGAT
>SCUQ01000627.1 GCA_004297635.1 Rhizorhabdus sp.
ACCGCTGCCGCCACCCGCGCAGCGGTGGCTTCTACCAGGGAAACACCGGAAGCGGGACCTTTGCACTATCCTTCGCGCAGGTGATGGAATCGGTGTCTTTCGACAGCTTCGTGACGCGCTTCCAGTCGATCAGCGGCGTCAGCGGGGGCACATCCGGTATCGGCCTCGGATCGGTCGTTCAGGGGGGAAGCCCCATCACCGCCCCCGAACCCGGGAGCTGGCTGATGATGCTTGGCGGTTTCGGCCTGATCGGCGGCATCATGCGTCGCAGGCATTGGCGGGTTGGGTTCGCCACGGTGCAGGGCGGGTAGGCTCCCGCGGCGTTGCCGTAAACAATCGTAAACCTTCCCAAGACTATTACGAAGGTGGGATGATTTCATTCCGCCGATGCAGTATACGGTCGTAACATTTTGATGCTGTGACGTGGCGTAAACGATGCGGGGGCATATCATGGGCCGTTTTTGGGGTTGGATGGCGGCGACCTTGTTGGTGGCTTTGTCTGTGCCGACAGTGGCGCAGGCTGCTTATTTTCCTACCGGCTGGAATGATGACGTGACCGTCGACAAGGACGATGTCGGCATGAACTTCGTCGTCGATTTTTCCGGCAAGGCGAATGACAATTACACCAGCAATCTCAGCGCGCTCGGCAGCTTTACCTATACCGGTCTGTCGAATAACGGCCTGACCTATAACTTCAACTATACGCTGACCAACGACTCCAACTATGATTCACGGATCAGGGCGTTCGGCTTCGACACCGGGCCGAGTAATCCGGCATCGGTGGTCGGCAACAGCGGCTTTACCTACGAATATCAGAATGTCGGCTTCATCGAGAGCGTGGGCACGATGGACGTCTGCCTGGCAGCCGGTTCGGGTTGTACGCAGCATGCCTCGGGCGGCATCAATGACGGAGCGTCGATGAACGGCAGCTTCTCGCTGACCTTCGCGAATGTGATGGAAAGCGTCGACTTCGATCATTTCGCGCTCAAGTTCATCAGCGTCAATCCGACGGTGAACGGTCAGGATTGGGGTGCGGGCCTCGGCAGGATCACCTCGATCACCCCCGGCGCTGGATCGGATCCGATCACGGCCCCAGAGCCGGAAACCTGGATGATGATGCTTCTGGGCTTCGGTCTGGTGGGTTCGGCAATGCGCCGTCGCGGCAGCATCGCTCTCTATCCGCAGGTCGCGTGATCCGCCGAGTCTGACTCTTCCGGCCTGAGCGGTTCGGCG
>SCUQ01000278.1 GCA_004297635.1 Rhizorhabdus sp.
TGGTCGGACGAGGGCGAGCTGCTGCCCGTCGCGAAGGCCTATTCGGGCTTCACCGATGAGGAGCTGAAGTGGCTGGACAGCTTCGTGCGCAACAACACGCTCAACCGGTTCGGCCCGGTGCGGGAGGTCGAGAAGACGCTGGTCATCGAGCTGGCGTTCGACAGCGTCCATGAGAGCAAGCGCCACAAATCGGGGGTCGCGATGCGCTTCCCCCGCATCGCACGGATCCGGCGCGACAAGCCGCCCGAGGAGGCGGATACGATCGCGAACCTGCGAAAGCTGATCAGCTAAAGGATATCAGTCCGCCGAAGCAGTCGCCGACGCGCTGGAGCGGGAAGCGGCCGAGCGATTGCCCGGTCGGGGCCGGTCGACCTTCACCGTCTGGCCGCCGCGCCGCACGCTCCGCGCATATTCGGGGCTGGTCGCGGTCCCGCTGGACGAGTGCGGGGCCATCACCGACAGTCCGGCTTCGGCGAGGGTGATCGTGTGATAGCCGGCCGCGTTCACGGGCTTCTCCTCGCACAGACCGGCCGACGACATCGCGATGGCGGCAAGGAAGGACAGCTTCAGGGGCAGGCGGCGCGAAGACTGGAGGATCATACGCAACTCCGACACTCACATACTCGTCCTCCTATCTACGCACGAAGCGTAGTTTGGGTTCATCCTCCGGATATTTCCTAGACCTTCACCGTCGCACGCGCCCTTCGTCGGGCTCAGCCGTTCGATCGTGAAGATGCCGTGCCATACGGTAACTCATCGACATATATAGACATTTTCCAGCAAAGTTCACCACCCATGCCTTGGGTGCGGCGGGGGTATCGCGAACGACAAAGCGAGCGAGGAACTCCCATGGCTATTCTCGACGGCACCGCAGGCAACGACATCCTGACTGGCGACGATGCGGACTCCTCGGGCGCCGGGGGCAACGACACCATCCACGGCGGTGCCGGCAATGATATCATCGACGGACGCGGCGGCATCAACCAAATCTTCGGAGACGAGGGCGACGATCGCATCCGGATCACCATCGCGACGCTACCGGCGAGCGACGTCAACTCGACCGTCGATGGCGGGGGCGGCACCGACACACTCGATCTGAGCGGCAGCCCGCTCGTCACCGACATCGCCCAATCCTCGGCCGGTGCAGGTATTTTTACCGTCCGCGTGGGATTGCCCAACGGTGTGCTCTTCAGCGAAATACTGGTGTGCGAAGGCAGCGGCATCGAGCATTTCGTGCTCGGCCCGATCTATGCTTCGCTGCTCCTGCCGAACTGGACAACGCCGCTGGTCGTCGAGTCCCCCACCGGCGGCAGCAGGATCTCGACCGGCATCGGCGACGACTCGATCACCGGCGGCGCGAATGGCGACGTGATTACGCTGAACGGCGGCAATGACGTGGTCGTCGGCGGCAATGGCCCCAACGCATTCAACATCGCGAGAATCTCGGGCCATGCCGATCAGATTCGCATAACCGGCGGTACGGGCCGGGAGGACTATCTGATCTTCGAAGATGCCGCGCTGGCCGGCAACAGGCTGTCGGTGGATCTGGCCAGCGGGGTCGCGACGCTCGGCTCGACGAGCATCGGCTTCAGCGGAATAGAGAATGTCCGTTCCGGTGGCGTGCCGATGGCCGTGATCGTCTATGGCGACGACGGCCAGAACCTGATCGGCGCCGAGAACAGCAGCACCGGAATCGAGGCGCATGGCCGTGGTGGCGTCGACGTCCTCGCCGGATCGTCGGGCGGCGACACGCTTTCGGGCGATGACGGCGATGACTATCTCTATGGCTATGCCGGTGACGACCAGCTGCGGGGCGGCGCCGGCGACGACAGGATTTTCGGCGGTGGCGGCAACAATCGTATCGATGGCGGCGATGGCCATGACTGGCTGCAAGGCAATGCCGAGCGCTCCGGCGAGCCCGGCGTCGATACCATTTCGGGCGGCGCCGGCAACGACCATATTTGGGGTAATGCGCAGGGGACCGGGCAATTCGATTCGGCGGACGGGGGCGACAGCATCGATGCCGGCGACGGCGCGGACTATGCGAACGGCAATGCGGGCGCCGACACCATTCTCGGCGGGGCCGGCGCCGACCGGCTGCTTGGGGGTGCCGGTGATGACAGCATCAGCGGCGGTGCCGATCCCGACCAGATCAACGGTAACAAGGGCAACGACGTCATCAACGGGGGCGACGGCAATGACGTGCTTCGCGGCGGTCAGGACGATGACGATCTGACCGGCGGCAATGGCAATGACATCCTGTTCGGCGATCTCGGCAACGATACGCTGCATGCCGGTGCGGGCGTCGACATATTGACCGGCGGCGATGGCGGCGACCTGTTCGACCTTTCGGCCGCAGGCGCAGCGAGCATCGATCCGTCAGGCTATTTCACCGCGATCCTCGATTATGCCCGCGGCACCGATCATCTGAAGCTGGGCTTTACGCCCACGGCGTCGGATGTCCTCCGCGGATCAGTCGGCTTCGCCAACGAGGCCGACGCCTTTGCCGCCGCGCAGGATATTCTCTCGGCACATGCCGGTACGGTCGATGTCGCGGTGCTGCAGGTCGGTGCGGACGCCTTCCTGTTCTATAATGCCGCCGGAACGGGCGGCACCGTGACGGCGGCCGTCGTGCTGAGCAACGTCGGTGCCGCAAGCATAGACGCCAGCGATTTTATCTAGACCTTCACCGTCGCCAGTTCGCGCAATGCCACCACCAGCCTGTCGATCTGCGCCCCGTCGTTGATGAAACTGGGCGACACGCGGACGCAGGCGCCTTTCGCCGGCCCCAGCCGCTCGACGGTGAAGATGCCGTGCCGTTCGAACAGCGCCTTGCGCAACGCCAGATTGTCGGCGGGGCTCGTCCTGCCCTTGATCCGGAACGAGGTGATGCCGCCATGCATCGCCGAATCGTTCGGGGTCAGTATCTCGAAGCGCGGGTCGGCGCGCAGCACCTCCGCCCAGCGGTCGCGCAGATAGCGCAGCCGCGCCGCCTTGTTGGCAAGGCCGATCGACTGGTGGACGGTGATCGCATCGGGCACGGTCAGCAGCGCGGCATAGTTGACGGTGCCGGTATGGACCCGGGCCTCGATCTTCGCGCTCGGTCCTTCGAGCAGGCAGGGGTCGATGTTGGGGATACGGTCCTTGCGAACATAGACCAGCCCGACGCCGAGCGGGCTGGCGATCCATTTGTGCAGGTTGATCCCGGCAAAGTCGACGTCCAGGTCGCGCAGCGAGAATTCGAGTTGGCCCAGCGCATGGCCGACGTCGAGCAGCACGTCGACGTTGCGCTGACGGGCGAGCGCGATGATCTCCTTGACCGGCGGGACGAGGCCGGTGCGGTGGCTGAGATGGGTGAGCAGCATCATCCGGACCTGGGGATGGTCGCGCAGCGCGCGTTCATAGACATCGATGATGGTCTGGCGCGTGGCGGGTTCGGGCAGTTCGATCCTGACGACGCTCACGCCGCGCAACTTCGCCAGGGCCTCCATCCCCGTCTGCATCGAATCATAATCGAGATCGGCATAGAGCACCGCGTCGCCGGGCTTCAGCCGGTTATAGCCGCCGATCAGTGTCGCCATGGATTCGCTTCCGCCGCGGGTGAAGGCGATCTCGTCGGCATCCACTCCGAGCATCGCTGCCACGTTTGTGCTGACGTCGGCCAGATCGGCGTATAGCTGGCCCCGCGTATAGAGCGTCGTCTCCCGGTTGATGCGCGCGATGCGGCGTTCATAGACACGACGGACATTGGTCGTCATCGCGCCGAACTGCCCCGATTCGAGCTGGATCATTCCCTCGGGCGGCGCGTCATACAGTGCCGCCACCCGTGACCACCATGCCTCGTCCTTCGCCAGTTCGGCAGGGGGCGGCATCTCGTCGCCCTGTGCGGCGGCGCTGGCCAGGGCGGGCAGCGCTGCGGCGCCGGTGAGGAGGGTGCGTCGTGAAAGCTCCATCGGCGCACTATGACCGCGACCGCGGACGGCGCATAGCGGCTTGCTTTTCCGTCAGCATGAGCCTGCATGGGAACGAAGCGCATCGCCTGCGGTTGAATCGCTAGTTCATTCCGCAGGAGGAATCATCATGGCCGCGCGCGCCTACTGGCAGGGGCAGATCCGCCTCGCGCTCGTTTCGATCCCGGTCGAGATATATAATGCGACCAGCAGCACTGCACAGATCGCCTTCCATCAGATCCACGAGCCGTCGGGCAAGCGGATCAAATATGAGAAGGTGGTGCCGGGTGTCGGCGCGGTCGAACCCGACGACATCGTCAAAGGCTATGAGGTCTCGAAGGGCAATTATGTGCTGCTCGAACAGGATGAGATCGATGCCGTAAAGCTGGAGAGCAAGCGCACGCTGGACCTGATCCAGTTCGTCGATGCCGACGAGATCGACGTGCTCTATTTCGAGAAGCCCTATTATGTGGTCCCCGCCGACGATCTGGCCGAGGAGGCGTTCATCGTGCTGCGCGAGGCGCTGCGTCGCACGCGCAAGGTGGGGCTGGGGCAGCTGGCGATGCGGGGCCGCGAATATATCGTCAGCCTCAAGCCGTGCGGGCGCGGCATCGTCCTCGAAACGCTGCGCTATGCCGACGAGGTGCGGAAAGCGCAGGGCTATTTCCGGGATATCCCGGACAGCAAGCCCGACGACGATCTGCTCGAGCTTGCCGAAACGCTGATCGAGAAGAAGACCGCGAAGTTCGACCCGGCCGGTTTCCACGACCGCTATGTCGATGCACTCCGGAGCCTGATCGAGAAAAAGAAGAAGACCAAGGGCAAGAAGATCATCGAAGAGGTGGATGAGGCCCCTGCGCGCAAGGGCAATGTCATCGACCTGATGGCTGCGCTCAAGAAATCGGTCGAAGGGGGCAGCGGCGGATCGAAGCCCGCCGCGAAGAAGGCGGCGGCCAAGGCGCCTGCGCGCAAGGCTGCGGCCAAGCCTCCGGCGGCGAAGCCTCCAGCGCGCAAGCGGGCCTGATCCATGGCCGGCCTGGACGACTATAACCGCAAGCGTGACTTCAAACGGACGCGCGAGCCGGCGGGCAGGCTCGGCGAGGGCAATGGCCATCGCTTCATCGTTCAGAAGCACGATGCGACCAGGCTTCATTACGACTTCCGGCTGGAGATGGACGGCGTACTGAAAAGCTGGGCGGTCACGCGTGGCCCCAGCCTCGATCCCGCCGAGAAGCGTCTGGCCGTCCGTACCGAGGATCATCCGATCTCCTATGCGGAGTTCGAAGGGACCATACCCGCGGGCGAATATGGCGGCGGCACGGTGATGCTGTGGGACAAGGGCAGCTGGGCGCCGATCGAAGGCAAGAGCGCGAAGGATATCGAGAAGGGCCATCTCCACTTCACCCTCGATGGCGAACGGATGAAGGGCGAATGGCTGTTGGTGCGGATGAAGGGGCGGCCGGGCGAGAAGCGCGAGAACTGGCTGCTCCGCAAGATCGACGATGAGGCCGCGGGCGGGGCCGACGATCTGGTCGCGCGCGCGCTGACCAGCATCAAGACCGGCCGGACCATGGCCGAGATCGCCGCCGACAAGAAGGGCGAGGCGAGCCTGAAGGGCAAGCGCGGCAAGGCGTTCGATGCGATCATGGCGGAGGCCGACAGGCACACGGCCAAGGTGGATCGCCGCCCGCGTCGCAGCGGCGCCAAGCCTCCAGCCTTCCGGAAGCCGCAGCTCGCCACGCTTGTCGACCATGTGCCGACCGGCAGCCAGTGGATCCATGAGATCAAGTTCGACGGATATCGTGCCTTGATCGCCGCGGCGGGCAGCGCAGTGAAGATATTCACCCGCTCGGGCCTGGACTGGACGGAGAAGTTCGCGCCCGTGGCCGAGGCGGTGGCCGCGCTCGATCTGCCGCCGGTATTGATCGACGGAGAGATCATCGTGCGCGGCAGCGATGGCAATCCCAGCTTCTCCGCGTTGCAGAAGGCGATCAGAGGCGAGGGCAAAGGTCTGGAGCTGTTCGCGTTCGACCTGCTGATGCTGGACGGCGAGGACCTGACGAAGCTGGGCAATGTCGAGCGCAAGGCGCGGCTGGCGCCGTTGCTGCCCGGCGACGATCCGATCGTCCATTATGCCGATCATGTCGTCGGCGCCGGCGAGAAGCTGTTCGACGCGATGTGCAGTGCCGGGCAGGAGGGCATCATCTCCAAGCGCGCCGACGCGCCCTATCGGGGCGACCGCACGACCAGCTGGCTCAAGGTGAAATGCACGCGACGACAGGAGTTCGTGATCATCGGCTGGAGCCCGAGCAGCGCGGCGGGCCGCCGCTTCCGCTCATTGCTGCTCGCGCAGAACAGCGACGGCAAACTGGTATATGCGGGCAAGGTCGGCACGGGCTTCGATCAGGACGCGATGGAGATGCTGTCCGCGATGTTCGCGGCGCGCGAACGCAAGACCGCCCCGGTCGATGTGCCTCGCGCCGAAGCCCGCGGGGCGCATTGGGTGAAGCCCGACCTCGTCGCGGAGATCGCCTTCGCCGAATTCACCGACGACCATGTGCTACGCCATGCTAGTTTCCTGGGTCTGCGGTCCGACAAGAAGGCGGCCGATGTCAAACCGGAGAAGCCGATGCCGATCGAGCAGGCCGTCGAGCCGGAGGAGCCGCCGGTCCGGATCAGCAATCCCGACCGAGTGATCTTTCCGGAGGCCGGGGCCACCAAGGGCGATCTGGCGGCCTATTATCAGGCGGTTGCGCCGCTGATCCTGCCATGGTTGGCGCACCGGCCGGTCAGTCTTGTCCGCTGCCCGCAGGGCCGGGCCAGGCAGTGCTTTTTCCAGAAGCATGATTCGGGCTCCTTCGGGGAGCATGTCCACCATGTGCCCATACTGGAGAAGGATGGCGGCAAAGAGGACTATATCTACATCGAGGATGTTCCCGGCATTCTTGCCTGTATCCAGATGGGGACGATCGAATTCCATATCTGGGGATCGCGGATCGACGATGTCGAGAAACCCGACCGGATGATCTTCGATCTCGATCCGGATACCGGGTTGGATTTCGCCGATGTGAAGAAGGCCGCGACGGACATCCGGGCGATGCTGGCGGATATCGGGCTGGTGAGCTTTCCGATGCTGTCGGGCGGCAAGGGCATCCATGTCGTCGTGCCGCTGCGACCCGAGGCGGAGTGGCCGAAGGTCAAGGATTTCGCGCACCGCTTCGCCGAGGCACTGGCGCAGGCCGAACCGGAGCGCTTCGTCGCCACCATGGCCAAGGCAAAACGGGTCGGCCGGATCTTCATCGACTATCTGCGCAACCAGCGCGGCTCGACCGCGGTCGTTCCGTTCAGCGTCCGCGCGCGTGAAGGAGCGCCGGTCGCGGCGCCGGTCAGTTGGGCGGAGCTGGACGGGTTCGACAAGGCGGGCGCCTTCACGATCAGGGATGCGAAGAAACTGGCGGCGCGGGCCTCATCCAAGGCGCTGAAGGGGTGGGGCCTCGCGGATCAGGCGCTGCCGGATTTATAGTCGCGGATCTGGGAAGATGGAGAGAAACGACATGTTCGTCGCGGTCTATTGGTGGCGGGTCCACCCCGGCAAGGAGGAACAGTTCATCCGCGCCTGGACGCGCGGGACCGAACTCATCCGTGACATTTACGGCAGCTATGGCTCGCGGCTCCATCGCGATGCAGATGGCCGCTTCGTCGGCTATGCCGAATGGCCCGACGAAGCGACATGGCGGCATGCCTTCGACCACAAGATGACCTATGAGGAGCCGGAGACGCGCGCGGCCTTCGAGGATGCTGTCTGTGAGGTGCCGCCCGACGCCGACCCGATCTTCACCATGACGGTCGTCAGCGATCGACTGACATTGCGGACCAGCCCCGCAACGGACTGAACCCCGCTGCGCTCCTTTCGTTGATCGATCGAAGGAGAGCGACATGACCGACAGCCAGGACCCGATGATCCACGAAGATGCCCTGCCGGGGCATGAGAGCGGGCTGGAGCCCAAGCCCGAATGGGCGCCGCGCTATGCGGGCTCGGGACGGCTCGCGGGAAAGGTGGCGCTCATCACCGGCGCCGACAGCGGCATCGGCCGTGCGGTTGCCGCGCTCTATGCGCGCGAAGGCGCCGACGTCGCGATCCTCTATCTGTCCGAGCATGACGATGCCGGACGGACCGCGGACATCGTCCGCGGCGAAGGGCGCCGGGCGATCACGATCGCCGGCGATATCGGCGACAAGGCCTTTTGCGACCGTGCGGTGGCCGAGACGATCGAAAAGCTCGGGCAAATCGACATCCTCGTCAACAATGCCGGCGAGCAGCACCCCGACAAGGACATCACCGATATTACCGAGGAACAGCTCCGCCGTACCTTCCAGACCAATATCTTCGGGATGTTCTTCCTGACCCAGGCGGTGCGACCGCATCTCAGGCAGGGCGCGGCGATCATCAACTGCACCTCGGTCACGATGTATCAGGGCAGCAAGGAACTGCTCGACTATTCGAGCACCAAGGGCGC
>SCUQ01000279.1 GCA_004297635.1 Rhizorhabdus sp.
ACATTGCTCGAGCATATCGCCCGGTTCGCGCGGTCCAGGGGAATAGCGACGATCGAGTCGATCGAAAGCCGCGATAACCACGCCGCGATCGAGCTGGAGCGGGACATGGGGTTCCGAGCTATCGAATATCCCGGCGATTCGTCCCTCGTGATCGTACGCGCGGACCTCGCCGGGATGGCTTCACGCCGGCTGTGATGAGATCCGCGCCGTCGATGGCGCCGTCGGTTTCGGCCGATCGTCGGCCAGCATATCCAGTGCCGTCCGGATGACGCCCGCCGACGCGGCGAGCGCGGCTTCTTCATCGGCATTGATATCCGGGGTCAGCACCCGCTCGATCCCGTTCTGGCCGATCAGGCACGGCAGGCTCATATACAGGCCGGCAAGGCCATATTGGCCGGTCAGCATCGTCGATACCGGCAGCACGGCCCGCTCGTCGCGAAGGACCGCTTCGCAGATGCGGACGATCGCGGTGGCGATGCCGAAGGACGTGTAGCCCTTGCCCGCGATGATGTCGTAGCCGGCGGTGCGGACGAGCGCCGCGATCTCGGCCTTGTCGGGCGACACACCGGCGGAGGCCGCGTAGCCGTCGAGCGTCATGCCACCGATCCGAATCGTCGAAAATGCGGCGAGTTCGCTGTCGCCATGCTCGCCGAGCACCAGCGCGTCGATCGCCGTCGGCGCGATATCCAGGCGCTCGCCGATCACCTGCCTCAGGCGGCTGCTGTCGAGCAGCGTCCCGGTGCCGATCACGCGGGCGGCGGCGAAGCCCGATCGCCGGTGGGCGACGAAGCTCATGACATCCACCGGATTCGCGGCGATGAGGAGGATGCCGCTGAAGCCCTCGGACATCAGAGCATCCACGCAGTCCTCGACGATGCGGGCGCTGCGCGCCGCGACCGAAAGGCGGCTTTCCGTGCCATGCGTCGCGGCGCCGGCCGTCAGGATGGCGATATCGGCGGACGCCGCGTCCCCATAGTCCCCAGCCCAGATGCGGGCCGGACGGGCCAGCGCATTGGCATCCGAAAGATCGGCGGCTTCCGCCCGCGCCAGCGCCAGGTCGCGGTCGATCAGGACGATCTCGTCGACCAGGGCGCGGAGCATCAAGGCGTAGGCCGCCGTCGCGCCGACATGGCCGGCACCTAATATCGCTATACGCATGGCGTCGGCCGTCCCGGCATAGCGGCCATCGGCCGGGCCGAAGCAGGCCCACATGCGGCGACTTCATCCAAATCCGTCATGACCGCTTAACGGGCCGCGGCCGGCAAAGTGCCGGCCAGGGCCCGGCCTCGAATAGATGCACCGCCCAGGCTAATCCATGTTACTGTCGGGAACGTCTAGCCCGTGCTTCCAGTCGAGCCCGGGATTTTTCGCCGACAGCGGTGTCGGGAACGGCGCGCGACTTGCGCGCCTCCGACGCCGGGGGGCTACCCATGAAGATTTTAACGCCCGCGGTCGAAGCCGCCGACGAATTGACGTTGGCGATCATCGCCGCGTCGCAGGCGCCGATCCTGCTGTTGGATGGCGACCTCCAGATCATAGCGGCCAGCGCGTCTTTCTCCACGACATTCCATATCGCGCCCGCCACGCTGCCCAACAAAAAGCTGGGCGACATCGGCGCCGGCGAATGGAATATTCCACAATTGCAGTCGCTGCTCGAAACGATCGCTTCGGGCCATGCCGACATCGACGCCTATGAGATGGACCTCGTCCGCGCGGACCGGCCTACCCGGCAACT
>SCUQ01000280.1 GCA_004297635.1 Rhizorhabdus sp.
TGGAGCGGCGATTCCGGACCGGCGGTGGCGATATGCCAACGGGCGACATGGCCGGGCAGATCGGTGAGCGGCGGCAGGCCCGGCTGAAGCAAGGGCAGGATCGAGGCGAGCAGGATCGCCGCGAGCACCGCCGGCCGTTGCCACCAGGCGATGGGCGCCGCCGCGTTCACCGCTCCACCCGCTCGTAAAGCTGCCACGCCTGGCCCGACAATCCGTATATGTCGCTGCCCGCGATCGGCTGGAAGGCGGCGCCGCAGCGCAGGGCCGCGAGCGGGAAGGGGGCGGTGCCGTTACCGGCCAGGAAAATGAAGCGCGTGTCGGCGCAGCTGTCGGTCGCGGTCAACGGGTAGGCGCGCTGCGCCGCCGCCGCTTCGAGCACCGCGCTGTCGCGAGCCGCCTCCACCATCACCGATCCGCCGCCTGGCGCGGCCAGGCTGATCGCATCGATGGCGGCGCCGGGATCGCCGCGCCGGTTGGCGACCAGCCCGATATCGAGAGTCAGGCTGCCGATCATGATCCACGCGAACAGCAGACGCGCGGCGCGCCCCCGCACCGCCGCCATTTCGGCGACCAGCAGCAGAAGCGCGACGGCGCTCAGCAGATAATAGCGCGGGAAGGCGCTGTTATCGGCTTCGAGCAGGGCGACGAGCAGCGGCAGGCCCAGGATGGCGAGGAGATGGAAGCCGATCCGTTCGCGCAACAGCGGCGCGCGGCGCAGCAGGAAGGGCAGGAAGAGAAAGAGCAGGAGCCAGGGGCCGATCAGCAGCGGCGGCCAGCCGATCGTCCAGCCGACCATATGATCGAGGGCGTCGACGAAGGCGGGCCAGGAGAAAGGCGCGATACTGCCCATGCGGAAGCCGTCGGGGCTGGCGACGGCGCCAGCCGCGACGACCAGCAGCACCGCGATGACCGCCGCCACCGCGCGGCCCATCAGCCGGAGCGTGGCCAGCGCCGCGGCGCGAGGGCGGGTCCGGCGGCCCTGTTCGATCGCGACCCAGCCGGTGAGCGCGGCGACACCGAACAGCATCGAGGCGTGGGCGAGCATGCCGATCAGCGCGGCGATGCCGATCAGCACCGGCGCATGCGCGACGGGCGCGCCGAACAGCTCGCGGTCGACGATGCGGATCGCGCAGAGCAGCGCGAGCAGCATCGGCGCATAGCCGCGCGCCTCCGAGCCATAGGTGACGAGGATCGGCGCGACCGCGAACAGCAGCGCCGCGAAGGCCGCCCCGCGCAGCCCGCGCCGAGCGCCGATCAGCCCGGCGACCACGATGCTTGCGGTGCCGCAGGCGATCGAGAGCGCGCGGCCGAGGATCGGCGGCGATCCCCAGCCGACCAGCTGCAGCCACAGCGTGTTGAGAAAATGATTATTGTCGTGGTTGATCGCGAAGAACACATCGCCCGGAGTCGCCGCTTCGCGGGCGAAGACAGCGGACCAGGCCTCGTCGAGCCAATAGTCGCCCTGTGCCGCGGCGATCCGCAGTACCAGCCCGATCGTGGCGGCAATCGCCAGTATCGCCCACAGCCTGTGGGGCAGCCTTTGCGGATCGCGTGGGAAGGGACGTTCGGACATCGCCGGATCGCTTCTACCGTCTCCGCGCGGTTGCGCCAGTCACGACCTCTGCGGTTCCGACCGGGCTCGCTATTGTGCTATGCTGGCGGCTTCGGGGATGCTGGGGGCGACCATCTTGGCGGACGAGCATGACGGCTTGAGCAAGAGAAACCGTCCGCCGCTGGCCGCGGCCGGGCCGGGCCTGATCTGGGCGTTCGACCTGGGCGGCGGTCGCGCCCGGCCGATCGAGGTTTGCGACGGCGAGACGACGGGCTTTCGCTGGCTGCATCTGAGTCTGGCCCATCAGGGGACGGAGACCTGGATCAACCGGCTCACCAGCTTGCCGGAAGATGTGCGCGAAATGCTGGTCGCCAATGACAGCCACCAGCGCGCGTTGGTCGACAGCGGGGTCGTCGGCTGCGTGATCCATGATTTCGAGCGGGATTTCGAACGCAGCGATCTGTCGCAGGTGGGAGTGCTGCGCTTCGCGCTGACCGCGGACATGATGATCACGGTCCGCCTCCATCCGATCCGGTCGGCCGATGCCATCCGGCAGGCGCTGGATCGAGGCAACGGCATCGATGCGCCGGCCGATGCGCTCGACCTGCTGATCGGAACCGTCGCGGAAAGCATCTCCACCGCGGTGCGCGATCTGAGCCTCGAGGTGCAGCGCGCCGAGGATGCCTTTCTCGACGGCCGCGATTCGCCGACGGCGCGCGGCCTGGTGGGGCTGCGTCGCCGGCTTGCGATGGCCAACCGGATGCTGGACGGAATGCGCGCCGTGTTTCGCCGCCTGGAAGGCGACGAGGACCTTCCCGAGACGATGGTGGCCACGGTCGAACGGCTGAACCAGCGAATCCAGGCGCTTGGCGCCGATGCGCTGGGCGTGCAGCGACAGATTCTCCAGCTTCGCGAAGAGATCGACATATCGGTCGATCAGCGGACGAACCAGAATCTCTATGTCCTGTCGATCATGACCGCACTGATGCTGCCCGCGACCTTCGTCACCGGGCTTTTCGGCATGAACACGGGGGGCATGCCCTGGGCGCAGGCATCGCACGGCACGCTGCTCGCGACGTTGCTTGCGTTCGGTACGGCGGGCGCGACCTATCTGTTCCTTCGCTGGATGGGCTTCATGCGGCGCTAGCCCGCGCCCGCGTGTTCCCGTCTGGCGGTCAGATCGACCGCGCGGATGATCCAGAATGGACGAAAAGCAGC
>SCUQ01000281.1 GCA_004297635.1 Rhizorhabdus sp.
CAAGATCTCGATATCGGAAATCGCTGGGCGTTGCCGCCCGCAGCTGTTCCGGCCGAGGCGCGGCTCTTCCCAGCAGCAGCGCAATGATGGGAAGGCCGCAGAGCGCGACGGTGGCGACGCCGATATAGCCGGCGCGCCAGCCATGGTCCGCGATCAAGGCCTGGAGCAGCGGCGGTGCGATGGCGGCGAACAGTGCGCCGCCGGTGATGGTGAGCGCCATCGCCGCGCCCTTGCTGCGATCGAAGGTGCGGTTGACGATCCGCAGATAGGCCGGCGACGTGCTTCCCGCGCCCAGCAGCGCGATCAGACTCATCGCCAGCCAATAGCCCGTCAGCCCGTCGATGCGGCTGAGCAGCAGGAAGCCCACCGCCTGCACCACCAATCCGGGCAGGATGAATCGGCGCTCGCCGTAGCGGTCGAAGGCATAGCCCATCAGCGGCGCGCAGAGCGCCATGATCGCGACGAGCAGTGTCGGCCCGAGCGACAGGCCCGACAGGCTCCAGCCGCGATCGGCATGGAGCGCGTTGATGAAAAGGCCGGAGGTGTAGAAGGGCAGCGAATTGAACGCGAGCCCGAGCATCGCCGCCGCCAGCATGCGCCGGCCCGTCACCAGTTCGCGCCAGCGGCTGGACATCCTGTTCGCCACCATCGGCCGGCCTTTCACATCACGCTGATATCCGCCGTCGCGCACCGGCCAGGCGAAGCCGTTCGCCCGGTCGCGCGCGACAGCCGGTTCGATCGGGGCGGGGCGATCAGGCGGGTTTGATCTGCCCCCCGAAGACCTCGGCGATCCAGTCGAACATATATTGGGAATGCGAGGCGATCAGGTCGACGCCGCAATGTTCGGAGCTGCCCTCTGCGATGGTGAAGATCTTCAGATCGGCGCGCGGGCTGTTGACCGCCTCGGCGATGCTGCGATCGGCCATCCACCGCGGTACCAGACGATCATTCTCGCCCTGCACGATCAGGAAGGGTACCTTCAGCCCCGGCAAAATCCCTTCCAGGGTGCGCTTGGACAGCGCCTCGAACGCGTCGTGGAAGTCGTCCTTGCCCATCACGGCCTTCATCTGGTCTTCCCAGTCCATGCCGCGGTGGCGCTCCGGATGAGCGATCAGTTCCTCGACCGCGGGGCGCAGCGGCTCCAGATTGTAGCAGGCCGCATAGGTGACGACGAGCTTGAGCCGCGGTTCGAACACGGCCGCGCGGGGGGCATCATAGGCGCCCATGCTGCATCCGATCGCGCCGATGCGATCCTTGTCGACCGCCGGATGCTGCTCGAGCCGGTCGATGAACGCGCTCGCCGCCTTTTCCGACGCGACCGGTTTGACCGTACCATGATAGCGCACCGATTCGCCGGTGCCGTCCTGGTCCATGAACAGCACCGCGATGCCCCGCTTCACGGCCTCTTCGCCGGCAAAGCCGTAGGTCATCTCCTTGATGCTGTCGAAGCCGTTGAACTGGATGACGGTGGGGAAGGGGCCTTCGCCTTCGGGCAGGCGCAGATAGCCCGCCAAGGTCGCGCCCTCGAACGGCACTTCGATCCGTTCGGTGCGGTGGCCGAGCAGCTTCACGGCTTTCGCGAACAGCGCGATCGCCCGATCATAGGCCGAAAGCTTGCGCGGATCCTTCCAATTGCCGTGCCGTTCGGCGACGAAGCCATATTGGGCGGCGCGATAATAGCGCGCGCCGGCCGAAAATTCCCAGCCCTTCGCCAGCAGCTCGTCGCCCTGGGCTTCGAGCCGGCCTGATATCGACAGCCAGCTCTGGAACCAGGCTTCGTTGGCGACCGCGATCGGCGCCTCGGCGATCGGCACCAGCGGCTTGCAGGCTTCATGGACCTCCGAAAGCTCGCCGCCCATCGACAGGGCAGCCGCGACGCTCTGGGTCCATCCAGGATTCGACGGGAAATATTCAAACATGCTGAGGTCTGCTCACTGGAGAGGATGGTCGAAAAAAGAGGCGCGGCGGATGTGGTCCACCGCGCCGGGCAACAATCAGAAACGCTTGCCGACGGTGACGCCGTAGGTGCGTGGCGGCAGGTAGGTCACGCCGACGATCGAGCCGACCGTGCCGCTGCTGACGACACCGCCGGCCTTCACGGTCCGGTTGGTGATGTTGTTCATGAACAGATTGGCGAACCAGTCGTCCGCGCCTTCGTACCGCAGGCTGGCGTTGAACAGCGTGTAGGGATCCTGATCGTTCGTCGCGTTGTTGAAAGTCGAGAAATAGACCCGCGACGAGGAGAAGAGTTCGCCGCGCCAGGTCAGCGATCCGCCAAAGGCGTCGGCCTTGTATTCCAGGCCGATCTTGCCCGTCCATTTGGGGGCGTTCGACAGCAGGTTCCCCGACAGGTCCAGCGGCAGCGCCGGATTGATTGCCGCGTTCGGCACCGTGTAATTGGTGATCCGGGCGTGGTTGTAGGAGCCGAAGCCGTCGAGCGACAGGTGCTCGCCCAGTGCCAGCCGGAACTCGGTCTCGATGCCGTCGACCTTCGCGGTGCCAGCATTGGCGATCTGGGTGGCGTTGCCGATCACCTGGCCGACCTGCAGATCCTTATAATCGTAGTGATAAACCGCGATATTGGTGGTCAGCGCGCGATCGAGC
>SCUQ01000282.1 GCA_004297635.1 Rhizorhabdus sp.
TTCCACAATATGTCGCCTTCGCCCGCGCGGTTGAGCCACCGGGCGAGGACGAAGAGGTGGTCCGACAGCCGGTTCACATAGGCCAGCCCCACCGGGTTCAGCCCGACATCCTCCTGCGCGGTGACGGCGGCACGCTCGGCACGGCGGCAGATGGCGCGGGCGAGATGGACCGCCGCCGCCGCCGGATCGCCGCCCGGCAGGATGAAGCTGCGCAACGGCGACAGATCGGCGTTCATCGCGTCGATCTCCTGCTCCAGCCGCTCGACCTGCGCGGCGATGATGCGCAGGCTCATGTCCGACGGAGCGAAGTCGGGGCCTGGGGTGGCGAAGTCGGCGCCGAGATCGAACAGCTCGTTCTGGATGCGCGTAAGCTGGGCACGTGCGCCATCCGGCAGGCGATGGGTCAGTGCGACGCCGATGGCCGAATTGAGCTCGTCCACGTCGCCGATCGCGGCCATGCGCGACGCCGATTTGGACAGGCGCGATCCATCGACGAGGCCGGTTTCCCCCGCGTCCCCGGTGCGCGTATAGATCTTGTTGAGGCGGACCATCGTTAGATTGAGCTCTGCTCGCGTGGTTCGTCGGGAACGGCCGGCGAAGCCGAAACCGCCATCAGCTTCCGCGGCTCATGATCAGCATCAGGATCACGAGGATCACAGCCAGAGCCTGGAAGGCGATGCGCATCCGCATCATCTTGTTCTGCCTGAGCCCCGACTGATTCACCGTCCCTGCCTTCAGGTCGGCCTCGGTCGTCCGCAGGAAGGCTATGATCCCGCGCACCAGCGCCACGACGGTGGCCACCATCGCCGCGAGGATCAGGATGAAGAAGATCGTGTTTCCGCTCATGGCCGGGGTGTAGCGCGGGCGGGACGGAATTGCACCCCCCTGCCCCCGCCCGGTTTTCCGGCTCCATCGACCGGCCGGCTCGGCCGGAAGCCGGTACGGAAAGGGCAACGGCAATATTTGATGTATCACCGCAAATTAAGTGTTTTTTAACCAAGGTGGCACACAAGCGACAGGGCTTCGCAATCGATTGAGTAAACGCCGGAGCCGATGAGTGGGGCAGTAACAGGGGATTTGGGGGAATGTCTTTCTACACCGCGCTTTCTGGCCTAAAGGCCTCGCAGACCGAGCTTAGCGTCATTTCGAACAACATCGCTAATGTCGGCACCACCGCTTTCAAGCGTTCGGACACCGATTTCGCCGATCTCGTGTCGGCATCGGCGATGCAGGCCAATGGCACGCCAGGCTTGGGCACCCGCCTGCGCGGCATTTCACAGCAGTTCACGCAAGGCGGCTTGGCCGCTTCGGGGCGATCATTGGATCTCGCCATTTCGGGCCAGGGCTTCTTCATGACGCGTGCATCGAACTCGAACGCGCAGGTCGCCTATACCCGCAACGGCGCGTTCAGCGTCGATTCGGACCGCTTCATCACCGACGCGTCGGGCGCCTATCTGCAGGTGCTGCCGACGAACAGCGAGGGCATGGTCACCGCCGTCGGTATCACCGCCGCCCGCTCGGCGCAGCTGCCGTTGACCTCGGGCACCTCGCAGGCGACGCAGAAGATCGACCTCGCGGTCACGTTCCCGGATGCGGCCGATCTTCCCTCGACCCGCTCGGTCTACTCCGCGACCAACCCTTATGTGTTCAATCGCAATGACGCGAACAGCTACAATCAGTCGACCACCAACACGGTCTACGATGCATCGGGGACCGCCTTTCCGATGACCACCTATTATATCCGCGAGAATATTCCATCGGGTTCGACGACCACGACGACCTGGACCGCGCACACTTTCGTCGGCGATACCGAGATCAGCTATGACAGCGCCGCCGCGACCCAGCCGGCGCCGCTGACGCTGACCTTCGATTCGACCGGTGCCAAGACCGCGCCGACCAGCACGATGACGATCACCGGCGTCAGCCCGACCGGCGCTTCGGCTCCGCTCGGCTTCGACCTGACCTATGGCGCAAGCACCGGCCAGGCGAACGCGCCTTTCACCCTGACCAGCTTCGACCAGGACGGCTTCGCGCCCGGCTCGCTCGATAGTGTCTCGGTCGACCCGGACGGCCTGATCGTCGCCACCTTCTCGAACGGCGATACCCAGGCGCTCGGCAAGATCGTCGTCGCGACCTTCTCGAACCCCGAAGGCCTTCGCCAGCTCGGTGACAGCAAATGGAGCACGACCGGCATCTCGGGCGAGCCCGTGATCGGAGAGGCGAATAGCAACGGCGCCGGCCAGATCCAGTCGGGGGCGATCGAGCAGGCGAATGTCGACATCACCGAGGAACTGGTCGCGCTGATCCAGGCGCAGCGCAACTTCTCGGCAAACGCCAAGACGATCGAGGCGGCCAACAAGATGACCCAGACGATCGTCGAACTTCGCTCCTAATCGCTATGGCCTCCGATGATCCCCATCGTCTGATCATCGCACCCACCTCACGGGCGCGCGGGGAGCCTGTAAGACATCATTCGATAGGAATGCGATCACGGGGTGGCTGTGCAAATCCATGCTGCGCGCGGTCAGGGCCGAGGCTTTCTCAACTGCGCCACCAGCTTCCCTGCATCCGCACCGCCCGCCCGCATCGACGCGAGGGTGGGCGATCCGGCCCGTTTCGCCAGGCGCTCGCCCCTGTCGTCGGTCAGCAGCGCATGATGGTGATAGCGCGGCACCGGCAGCCCCAGCAGCGCCTGGAGCAGCCGGTGGACATGGGTGGCCGCGAACAGGTCCTGCCCGCGCACCACGTCGGTCACGCCCTGCGCGGCATCATCGACGGTGACCGCGAGATGATAG
>SCUQ01000283.1 GCA_004297635.1 Rhizorhabdus sp.
CTCACTCATGCGCAACGCGTGGATCGTCGTGAAGCTTCCGCGACGCGGTAAGCCGATGGGCGATACAGTTCGCTGGTGGGCGAAAGCTATTCGCCGGGCACAGCCTCTGCCGTGGCCGACTCCCGGTCCTGCAGATGTTCCCGCACCGCCTGAAGCACCGCTGCACCCCGCGCCACCTGCTCCGGATCGACATCGGCCAGGATCTCGCGGCCAAGCCGGGTGGCCATATCCCGAACGAGGACGAGCACCGGCAATGCGGCGGCGGTCAGGCGGATACGCCGCACGCGGCGATCCTTGTCGGCGACACGCTCGATCAGACCGCGTTCCTCCAGCGCATCGAGCTGACGGACGAGGGTGGAGCCCTCCACGCCCACGCGCCGGGCCAGATCGGTCTGATTGAGCGCGACCATCGATTCCGCGATCCGCCACAGGATGATCCAGCGGACATGGGTGAGATCATGATCGCGGAGCTTGTAATCCATCACCGCCTGCCACTGACGATGGACCGCGCCGATTTCGGCGATCAACCGAATGCTCGGATCAAGATCGGCCGGATTCAACGAAAAGGGCAAGGGCAAGACGCCGCCCGACTCACCCGCAACATCGCCCGCTGAACCTTCGATGGATGATATCGGCGTCGTCATCGCTGATGGCATAGGCGTGTACCCCGCCCTGTACAACGCGCAGCCCGGCGGCGGATCAGCGCGGCCGCTTATCGAGGAAGAGATAGTCGGTCGAAAATTCGGCAAGGCGGCGAAGGCCCTTGAAATCCTCGATCGTCACCCGGCCGCTGCGAAAGGTAGCGAGACCCTGTTCGCGCAGCTGACGCAGCACCCGGTTGACATGAACCGCCGTCAGCCCAAGGCATTCGGCAAGGTCGACCTGTGTGAGCGGCAGCGCATAACCATCCTCGTCCGCCATGCCGACCACGGACAGGCGCACCTGCAGTTCGCACAGCAGGTGCGCGAGCCGCGCCGGTGCATCGCGCCGCCCCAGCGACACCGTCCAGGCCCTGTGGATCGCCGCGTCGAGATTGGTGGACAGCCATAGCAGGCGGCCGAGATGCGGCTGGGTGTCGGTGACGGCGCGCAGCGCCGCATGCGGTACCCAGCTGATCCAACAGTCGTTCAATGCAACCACGTCCTGATCGAGGCGCTTGAGCGTGAAGCTGTGAAGATCAGCGAAGTCGCCGGGGACATGCACCTCGGTAATCTGACGCTGGCCGTCCCGCATATCCTTGCAGCGACCCAGCATCCCCTGCACCAGCAATGCCGATCGTTCGAGCGGAATGCCCTCCTTCACCACCACGGATCGACTGGCGATCGCTACCGGCGGCTCGATGATGCTGCGCAGCACCTCCTCCTCCAGCGCGCTCACATCGTCTCGAACGCGAAGCTTCAGGAGGAGTTTATCAACGCCGACAGACTGGGGCGCCAAGGGATCACTCATGCGAGCTGCCATATCGAACCTCGACGGCATCGCCATATCGAACGTCCAGCATCGGCCGGTCGCTGTGATCGGTGATATGAATCATCCCATCCAAATCGAGCAGACCCCGACTTAGTTCCTCCGAAAGAATCGATCGTATCGCGACGACCGCCCGCATCCGGGCCGTTTCGAGGTCGGGCAGGTCGGCCCCCTCCTCGTCGCGGATTTCACCCATCCCATTCGAGAGATGGAAGTAGAAATGAGGCATGATCCGACAGGCCTCCCACAGGCGAAGTTTACCCGCGAGATCATCACAGGCGGTTGAAATCGTTGGCCAAAACCCGCCAATTCGCAGGAAGTTGCAATTCCTTTGGCAAACTTAACCTAGGGCAATCTCATTCAGGCGCCTCCCGGATTAGGACGAGGTGGATTGATCCAAGCGGGGGCCGGATGATGCGGGCCGCCGCGCTCGGGGGGTGCGGCGCAAGGGGATGATTACCGACAAGTTCCTGAAGGGACGGCGGGGGATATCACCTACCCTCGTCGAACGCGCCGCGATCGAGAAGGCGGTAAGCGAAATCCGGCAAATCCCGCCACGCACCATCCTGATCGAAGCCGGTCAGCCGCTGCGCCACAGCGCGCTGATCATCGACGGGCTGGTGTGCCGTACCATTTCCGACCGCGACGGCCTGCGTCAGTTCGTCGGTCTTCATCTGCCCGGCGACTTCGTCGATCTGCACAGCTATGTGCTGCACCATATCGAACATGACATCGCCTCCGTCACGCAGGCGCGCGTCGCCATCGTGCCGCACGAACGGATCGATCTGCTGATCGCCGATACCTCGCTGGCCCGTAAGCTCTGGTTTTCGACCGTGCTCGACGCCGCGATGCATCGTGCCTGGCTGTTCCGTCTCGGCCGGCTCGACGCGATGGGCCGGGTGGCGCATTTCCTGTGCGAAACCAACGCGCGGCTCAAGGCGGTCGGCCTGAGCGACGGGCGCCGCTTCGTGCTGGACCTGACCCAGAATGACCTGGCCGAGATATGCGGCGTCACCAGCATCCAT
>SCUQ01000284.1 GCA_004297635.1 Rhizorhabdus sp.
GGTTTGCGGCTGAACGACGTGGTCGAGACGCGCTTCTACGCCATGGTCAGCCACATCAACCAGGACCTTCCCGGTTCGTTGACGCGGGCCCAGGCGCTCAGCACGCCCACGCTGTCCCTGCCCGGCAACATCACCGGCGATCAGGAGCGCGACATCGATTCGATCCGTCTCCAGAATCGGACGACGGTCGACCTCCAAGGCGGCCAGCTCGCATTCGGCGCCTTTTTCAACGCCAAGAAGCTTTTCCACCCCATCTTCCAGGTGATCGACCAGAACAGCGATGACTATGGGGTGTTCGCAAACGTCGATCTGGCCGGCGGGGATGGCGGCCTGCCATGGGAACTGACCCTGGGAACCCAGGCCCGGTTCGGGAAGATCAACGCCAAGCAGTTCGTGAACGTTCGGGGAGATCGGGGCGCACCGACCGCACGGACCGAGAATCGCGCGCGGACGATCAACAGCTATGGAGAGCTGCGCCTGATCCCGATCACCAGCCTCACGCTGGTCGCGGGCGGCATCTACACGAGCGGCTCGCGGGACATCGACAACCGGCTCGTGCCGGCTCGCAGCGGAAAGGCCGATTTCGACCTATTCGCGCCCAAAGTCGGCCTGCTCTACGAGCCGGTCCGGGGCGTCCAGTTCTACGCCAACTATAATCGGTCGGTGGAGCTGCCCGGCTATAGCGAGTTGAGCCAGACGCCGGCGAGCGGCCTGCCCGGCTTCACCGCCGTCAGGCCGCAAAAAGCCTGGACCGTCGAGATCGGCACACGCGGCCAGCTTGGCATGGCATCCTGGGATCTGACCTTCTACCGGGCGGACCTGAAGGGCGAAATGCTGCAATATGCGGTTGCCCCCGATTTTCCCGCCTCGACGTTCAATGCAGGCCGTACCCGCCATCAGGGAATCGAGGCCGGGCTCGACCTTGCCCTGGCACCATGGGCACGGCTCCGGCAGGTCTACCAGCTGAATGACTTCCGGTTCCGCCGCGACGTACAATATGGCGACAATCGCCTGCCGGTTGTACCGCAACATCAGTATCGGGCCGACATCCGGCTGGGCACCGATGCCATCAATGTCACCCCCAACCTCGAATGGCTGCCGAAGGGTGCCTGGGCGGACTATCGCAACACGGTACGCGCGCCCGGATATACATTGTTCGGTATCGGGGCCGAAGCGCGCGTCAGGGATGGCATCACGCTGTTCATCGATGCCCGCAACATCACCGGCAAGAAGGCGATCGGCGATATTTCCGCCGTGCTGCTCGCGACGCCCGCGACCGTGGCCTTCTACCCGGTCGAACGCCGCGCCTTCTATGGCGGACTGCGGGCAAGCTTCTGACCCGATCCGAGGGGGCGGCGTAACGCCGCCCCCAACCATATGACGGACATGTCGATGGCATCAGGATCCGCTCACACGGACGCAGGACCCGAGCCCCTGATCAGGCCGACGCATTGCTGCAGGGCTTGTAGATCATGCGGCGATATCGTCGGTGGGAGTCCGGGCGGGACGGATCAACCGCCGGGGGATGGTGGAAGGGGCTGGATTCGAACCAGCGTACGCTTGCACGGGCAGATTTACAGTCTGCTGCCTTTAACCACTCGGCCACCCTTCCAGAGGCGCCTAAAGCGAGGCGGCTCCATGACCGCTCGAAGCGCGGCTGTCAACGCCGCGGACGCGAAAAAGTCTATCGTCGCGATGCTTGCCTGACAGCCTTCGTCATCGCTAAGGCTGCACCCATGCGCCGAGGTCATCGCCCTTCCCAGCCCGCCCAGGGCCGTCCCCGCTTCTGGGGCCGCCACGCCGTGATCGCGGCGCTGGCCAACCCCAATCGCACCGTCCGCCGCATGTGGGGCACGCGCGAGGCGCTGGCCGCGCTCGATCTGCCGCCGGTCATCCCCGTGACCTATGCCGACGTCGCCGATCTTGGCCGGCTGGTGCCACAGGATGCCCCGCATCAGGGCCTGGTGATCGAGGTCGATCCGCTACCGGATATCTGGCTGGGCGACCTGCTGGAGCAGGCGCAGGGCCATCGCCGCCCGCTCGTCGTGCTCGACCAGGTGACCGATCCGCATAATGTCGGCGCGGTGCTGCGATCTGCGGCGGCCTTCGATGCGGTCGGGATCATAACCCAGGATCGTCATGCCCCGCCCGAATCGGGCGCGCTGGCCCGTTCCGCCTCGGGTGCGCTGGAACTGGTGCCCTGGGTCC
>SCUQ01000285.1 GCA_004297635.1 Rhizorhabdus sp.
GGCGGCCTGATAGTCGGATACGATCAGGTAGAAATCGAGCATCAGCCCGTCGAGATTGGCTTCGCGCAGGCAGGACCCGTAGAAGAGCACGGCCCGGGCCGCCGCGCCGTACCGCCCGGCCAGCGCGGCCGCCATCGCCGTGGCGCGTGGATCGACGGGCTCGGCGAGTTCCGCCGCGACCAGCTGTTCGATCGTCATGAAGTGAGTTGTCTCAGGCTGCCAGGCGCAGGAAGGGCACCGGCGGCGTGGTCTTCAGGATGATCGGCTTGCCGGCATCGGCCTGGAAAATCTCGCCGTCGAGGATCACGCTGGAACGGTCACCCTCGATCTTGATCTCATCGCCGCGTCCGAAATGGACACCCTTCATCTCGTCGCGCCCGACCCGGCCGAATATGCCCGCGAACAGCGCGCGGAGCAGCGGCAGCGGGCTTTGTTCGACCACCATCATCTGCAGCGCGCCGGCCGAAGCGGCCCCCGCCGTGCTGCTGCCGAGCAGCAGCTTGTGCAGGGTGGTGACGATCAGCAGCGAGAAGCGGCCCTGGAGCTGGCCTTGCCGCATCATCGATACCTTCATCGGCGTGGCGGCGGGCGGCAGGAAGGCCGACCGGATGCCGAGGATGAGGGTCGCAAGCACCGCGATCGCGGTGAGGACATGGCTGATGCTGTTCGGCAGGCCGAGCGGATAGATCTTGTTACGGCAATAGAGGATCGTATCGGCAAGCCCGGCACCGCCCAGGAACATGCCCAGCACCGGACGTGCGCCATCGCCGCCATCCGAAAGCGCGATCAGCTCACGCACCACGACATGCTCCGCAATGTCCGAGCGCGCGATCTCCATCACCCGCTCGAGCGCGGCGATCGGATCGCCGACGGCGCCCAGATCGAGCGCGATCAGATTGGTCTTGCCGTTCGGCAGCACCGCGACCGGCGGCGGCGAGCCATCGAAATGGCCACCCAGATAGAGTTCGGTGAGCGCCGCCTGCACCGTGCCGTCGCCGCCGTTGACGACCAGGATCTTGGGGTTCACCCGCGCGATCGTGCGCAGCGCCTCGCCGATCTGCTCGACCGATTCGACTTCATAATGGAAGATATCGCTCTGCGCCGCGCAGAAGCTCCGCATCCGCGGCAGCATCGACAGATTGCCCGTCGAACGCGGATTGGAGAGGAGCGCGACGGTGGCCATCAGCGGGACGCCATCGCGATCGGGCCGAAGGCGCCGCCCTGCACATAGTTGAGCGTCACCGGCACGCGGGTCACGCCATGGACGCTGACCTGCACCTTGCGGGGATCGGGCTTGCGCTTGAACATCACGTCGAACAGCGACAGGCGCGGATTGCCCGACATGCCGCCGCCATCGTTCAGGCCGGTCTTGCCGGAAGAATCGAGATCGTGGCGCACGGAAACCGCATAGGTGCCATTGGCCGATACCGGCACGCAGACGTCGACCGGACCGCCGGACGGAACCGCTACGTCGATCCGCTTCAGCCAGGCGCCCTTTTCGAAATATCGATTCGGGTTGCCGCCATAAGCCTGGACCCGCAGCATCCCCGAGCGCTTCTTGAAGCCCTCGACATGGACGAGCATCGCCGGGC
>SCUQ01000286.1 GCA_004297635.1 Rhizorhabdus sp.
CGCGAAGGACGATCGTCTCCTGAGGATCGACAGTGCGGTGGTCAAGACGATAGAGTTGCACGAGAACGTCATGAACGGGGACGTGATGACGATGCGGCAGATGGCGGACGTTCCGGTACCGGCCGGCGCGACGATCGCGTTCGCGCCCGGGGGGAATCACGCGATGCTGTTCGACGTCGACGCACGGATCACGCCGGGCACCGCGATCCCGATGCTGTTCAGCTTCGCGAGCGGCGCGAAGATCGAGGTGGAGGCGAAGACGGTTCCGGCCGGTGGTGACGATGGCGCCGGGGACATGGGCGGCATGCATCACTGATGGCGACCGCCCCGCCCCGATCCGCTCCGCTGTTTCTGGTTTCCGCCCCGGGCTCGGGCGCGGATGCGCTGCGGCATATCCTCAACCAGCATCCGTCGGTGATCATCGCGCCGGAATTCGATTTCCTCGTCGAGGCGATCACGGCGGAAGGCCGCTTCATGAAGCGCGACGCCTTCATCCGATCGGTCGAGTTCAACAGCCGGTTCAAGCGGCTGGGCCTCACCATTGCCCAGGGGGTCGGCCTGACCGGCATCGCGCAGTATCTGATCGAGCAGGTTGCGGCGGCCAAGCCCGGCGCACCGGTGGTCGGCGCGACGCTCCAGCATGATTTCGATCGCATCCTCTGGCTGTGGCCCGATGCGCGCTTCATCCATCTGGTCCGCGACGGACGAGACGTGGCGGTGGCCAAGGTCCGTGCCCGCCAGGCCGGCAATCTGTGGCATGGCATCGCCGACTGGGCGGATTCCGAAGCGCTCTGGGACCGGATGTCCCACAAACTGCCCGAGGATCGTCAGTTCACCCTGAAATATGAGACGCTCGCCGCCGAGCCCGATTATGAGCTGCGCCGCCTGTGCCAGTTCCTGCACCTGCCCTATGCGCCGGAGATGCTGCAGCAGGCGGGCGTTCTCGGCAGCGACCCGGCTGGCCGTTGGCGCAAGACCGATGTCCGCGAAATCTCCGCCGCCGAACATCGCGCGGCCCGCTGGCTGCTCCAGAACAGCTATTTCCTGAGCGGCACGGTTCGCCCGCCCTCGCCGCTGCGCCGGGCCGCCCTGGGCATCCAGAACAAGGTCGCGATCGCCAACAGCAGACGCGAGCAGCTCGGTACCGGATTATGGGTGAAGAGTGGCCTGATCGGAAAATTCGGCACGCGCAAGGCCAAGGCCCGGATGAAGCGGCGGCAGTACGACATCCTCAGCCGGAATGACGACTGAGCCGGCAAAGGCCTGATCGTCACGCGGCGGGGCCGCCATGACGATCAGGGCCGCGGAGATCAGGCGTCGGGCGTCTTCGCCACGCCGACCAGCGCCGGGCGCAGCAGCCGGTCCTTGATCATGTAGCCGGCCTGCATTTCCTGAATCACCGTGCCGGGCTCGGCCTCGGCATGGGGCAATTCCAGCATCGCCTGATGGCGATTCGGGTCGAGCTTCTCGCCCATCGTCTCGATCCGGGTGATGCCGTTGCGCTGGAACACATTGTCCAGTTCCTTCGCGGTCATCTCGATGCCGGTGAGCAGCGGCTTCATCCGGTCGTCCTCACGCAGCTCGGCGGGAATCGCGGCGAGCGCGCGGCCCAGATTGTCAGCCACCGACAACATGTCGCGCGCGAAGCCGGTCGATGCATAGGCCGACGCATCGACCTTCTCCTTTTCGAGGCGCCGACGGACATTCTGCGTCTCCGCCTGCGCATAGAGCACTTCGTTGCGCAGCTTCTCCAGCTCGCTTTCAAGCTTCGCGAAAGGGCTGTCAGCCGCGTCGTCCACAGCCTCTTCGACCTCGGGGGTTTCCATCTCGTTGTCGCCGATCTTCTGTTCGCTCATACCATCTTCCGGTGTCTTCGGCGGCGCAGCCGCCCCTGTCTTCGCGGGCTGATATAGTCAAACACAGCGGATCGACCAGAGGCCGCACGCATTTTGCACCACATTCGCCGCGACGGCCATCGCCAGGCGCAACCTGTTTCAGCATGACGATGCGGAAATCAGCCGCTATCGGCAACCGCATGTCGATCCTCGACGCGCATAGAGAGGCGCTGGACCTCATCGCCCGACGATCCCGCACGCGCCGGCTGATCCCGCGCGCGGGCGCCGATTTCGCGTCGAACGACTATCTGGGCCTTGCCCAGGCCCCCGAATTGCGGGCCGCCATCGCCGCGGCGCTGGACCGGGGGGTGGCGATCGGCGCCGGCGGATCGCGGCTGCTGCGCGGCAATGATCCCGAGCACGAAGCGCTGGAGATAGAGGCGGCAGCCTTTTTCGGCAGCGAAGCGGCGCTCTATTTCTCGACGGGCTTCGCCGCCAACAGCGCGATCTTCTCCACCCTGCCGGCCGGACGCGACCTGATCGTCCATGACGAACTGATCCACGCCAGCGTGCATGAAGGCCTCAAGCTCGGCCGCGCGACGGCGGTGGCGGCGCGCCACAACGACCCGCAGGCCTTTGCCGACGCGATACGCCGCTGGCGCGACGCCGGCCATCGCGGCCGCGTCTGGATAGCGGTCGAAAGCCTCTACAGCATGGACGGCGACATCGCTCCGCTGGACGATCTCGCCGCCCTCGCCGATCGGGAACAGGCGTTTCTCGTCATCGACGAGGCGCATGCCACGGGCGTGTTCGGCCCCGATGGGCGCGGCCTTGCCCATGCGCTGGACGGGCGCGAGAATGTCGTGACGCTGCGGACCTGCGGCAAGGCGCTCGGCGGCGAGGGGGCACTGGTCTGCGCTCCACGACCGCTGATCGATTTCCTGGTCAACAAGGCGCGCGGCTTCATCTTCTCGACCGCCCCCTCTCCGCTCGCCGCGGCCGCGGTGCGGGCGAGCCTCGGCCTGCTCCGCACCCAGCCGGAGCGGCGCGAAAAACTGGCCCGGCTGATCGCCCATGCCGGACACAGCCTGCCCGCCAGCGGCTCGCAAATCCTGCCCGTGATCATCGGAGAGGATGCTCGGACGATGGATATCGCCGGCCGGCTGCAGGCGCGCGGCTTCGACGTGCGCGGCATCCGCCCGCCCACCGTCCCGGCCGGGACCGCGCGGCTGCGCATATCGCTGACCCTCAACATCGATGCGGCAGCGGTCGACGCGCTTGCCGCCGCCATCCGGGATTATCTGCCATGACCCAGGCGATCGTCGTCACCGCAACCGACACCGATGTCGGCAAGACCATCTTCTCGGCCGGCCTCGTGCGTGCGCTCGACGGCTGCTACTGGAAGCCGGTCCAGGCCGGGCTGGCGGACGGCACCGACAGCGATACGGTTCGTACCCTGTCGGGCCTGCCCGACGAACGCATCCTGCCCGAAGCCTATCGGCTGCGGACGCCCGCTTCGCCCCATCATGCCGCGGCGATCGACAACGTCGTCATCGATCCGGGCCTGCTCGACCCTCCAAGCTGTGACCGGCGCCTGGTGATCGAGGGTGCGGGCGGGCTGCTGGTCCCGCTGGGCGGGGGCCTGCTGTTCGCGGATATCTTCGCGCGCTGGCGGTTCGAGACCATCGTGGTCGCGCGCACCAGCCTGGGGACGATCAACCACAGCCTGCTCACGATCGAGGCGCTGCGCGCGCGCAACATACCGATCCTCGGCGTCGCCTTCGTCGGCGACCCGCAGGAAGAAAGCGAGCGGACGATCACCGGTTTCGGCAGGGTGAAGCGGCTCGGCCGCCTGCCCAAGCTCGATCCCCTGGACGCCGGAAACCTGGCCACGGCCTTCGCCGAGGCGTTCGATCCGGCGGATTTCGCGCCATGACCTCGCCCGTCTGGCATCCCTTCACGCAGCATGGCCTGGGCGAGGATATCCCGCTGATCGCGCGGGCCGATGGCGCGGTGCTGCACGCGGCGGACGGGCGCCGTTTCATCGACGCGATTTCGTCCTGGTGGGTGACGACCCATGGGCATTGCCATCCCCGCATCATGCAGGCGATCCGCGAGCAGGCCGGGCAGCTGGACCAGCTGATCTTCGCCGGCTGGACCCATGAACCCGCCGAGACGCTGGCGCGCGGGCTGGTGGACATCACGCCCGCCGGGCTCGACCATGTCTTCTTCTCGGACAGCGGATCGACGAGCGTCGAAGTCGCGCTGAAAATGGCGCTCGGCTATTGGCTCAACCGGGGGGAGCCGCGCCATCGGATCGCGGTGATGGCGCACAGCTATCATGGCGACACGATCGGCGCGATGTCGGTGGGCGAGCGCGGGGTCTACAACCGGGCCTATCAGCCGCTGCTGTTCGACGTCGAGACGCTGCCTTTCCCGCGCGGCGACGGCGACGCGACGATCGCGGCGCTGGAACAGCTCTGCGCGCAGAGCCCGCCGCCGGCCGCCCTGATCGTCGAGCCGCTGATCCTCGGTGCGGGCGGTATGCTGATCTACCAGCCCCATGTGCTGAAGGCTTTGCGCGACATCTGTTCGCGCGAAGGCGTGCTGTTCATCGCCGACGAGGTGATGACCGGATGGGGCCGCACCGGCATGCTCTTCGCCTGCCAGCATGCCGGGGTGACGCCGGACCTGATGTGCCTGTCCAAGGGGCTGACCGGCGGCGCGATCCCCCTCGCCGTGACCATGGCGACCCGCGACATCTTCGACGCGCATCGCTCGGATGATCGCGCCCGCATGTTCTTCCATTCGTCGAGCTATACCGCCAATCCGATCGCCTGCGCGGCGGCCAACGCCAATCTCGCCATCTGGCGCGAAGAACCGGTGCTGGCCCGGATCACCCATCTCGCGCGCCGCCAGGTCGAGCGGCTGGAACGAATCGACGATCCGCTGATCGTCGGCAAGCGCCAGCTCGGCACGATCACCGCGATGGAGTTCGTCGATCCCTATGGCGACTATCTGTCGGCCATGGCGCCGATGCTCGGCCGCTTCTTCCGCGACCGCGGGCTGCTGCTGCGGCCGATGGGCAATACCGTCTATGTGATGCCGCCTTATTGCATCGACGACGATCAGCTCGATGCGATCTATGCGGCGATCGTCGCGGCGGCGGGCGAGATGCGGACATGAAGAAGCAGATCATCGCCGCGATCCTGCTGCTCGTACTGCTGCTGCCCATGTTCGCCGGGATCAGCCGGATCAAGCGGCTGCCCCGTGATCGCAACGATGACGATCAGCCGAATGTCTGAGATCCGCTCCACCGTCGGCGGAAACCTTTCGTTAACCAAGATCAGCGATAATTAAGGGGTGTTAACGGGACTCCCCTCATGAGCCTGCCGGGCTTCGGACGCGTCGAGCGCGATGCTGGCGTGCGCGGTGCGATCCAGCGTGCCGCGCAGCGGGTGGGCGTCGATTTCACCTATCTGCTCAACCAGGCCAGGTCGGAAAGCGGGCTGAACCCCAATGCGCAGGCGCAGTCCAGCTCGGCGGGGGGCCTGTTCCAGTTCATCGACCAGAGCTGGCTCGGCGCGGTGAAGATGTATGGCGCCAAACATGGTCTGGGCTGGGCGGCCGATGCGATCAGCCGCCGCAGCGACGGCAGCTGGAAAGTCGATGGCTCGGTCCGCGAGCAGGTGATGGCGCTGAAGAATCATCCCGAGGCCTCGTCGCTGATGGCGGCCGAGTTCGCGAGCGACAATGCCCAGGGGCTCCAGGCGTCCCTGGGCCGCCAGCCTCGCTCGGCCGATCTCTATTTCGCGCATTTCCTGGGCCTGGAGGGCGCGACCCGATTCCTCAGGACCGCCGATGCGCGCCCCGATGCCAACGCCGCGGCGCTGTTCCCGCGCGAGGCGCGCGCCAATCGTTCGATCTTCTACGACAATGGCGGCAACGCCCGCTCGCTCAGCCAGGTCTATGCGCTGATGGCGAAAAAGATCGACGACACCGGCGCGGCGGTACCGGCCACCCGCCCCGCGACCCCCGATGCGTTCGGCCCGGACGCCGACATGCGTCTCGCCTATGCGCGGCAGGTGTTCGAAGGCGACGGCAAGGCCGCGCCCGACACCGCCGAGATGCTGGCGATGATGGGATCGACCCAGCGGCTCAACCTGCTGCGGCCCAACCCGGCCAATGCGATGCTAGCCTATATGATGCTCGCCAGCGACGGCGACGCAACGATCGGGGACGCCGGATCGAACCTCGACGCCTGAGCCATTATCTCAGTAAAAAAGGTCCGCGCCGCTGATCTTGTCCGGCGTCAATCCAACGATGCGGATGATCGAATTGATCCCGGATTGTGCGGCTTGGTTCCCGGTATCGTTGTAGAACAGATAGCTGTCGTTGCCGACCCGAAGCACGGCCAGGTCCATAATGCCGGCATGGGCATCCAGCATCTCATGCGCCCGAGCAAGGGCCGCGCCCACCGTCGGGAAGCCGGCATCCGATGAGTCCTTGAGAAGGTCCCCGGGCGCGCTACCGAACGAGCTGTTGAGGCGAAGCTTGTCGGCCCCGTCCTCGAAATCGGTAATGACATCGACGGCATAGGACCCGGAGCTGTTTATGAAGGCGGCGTCGCCGACGACATAGGCGAAAATATCATTGCCCTCTCCGCCCGTCATTAAGTCCTGACCCCGGCCACCGAAAATTTCGTCATTGCCAAGATCGCCGAACAGCAGGTCATTGTCGTCGCCGCCTTGGATATCGTCATTGCCCTGTCCCCCCCGGGCGGTGTCGTTACCGACGCCGCCGTGAACCTGATCGTCGCCCTTGTTGCCGTTGAGACTGTCGTTTCCCAGCCCGCCGCTGATGGCGTCGCTGCCGGCGCCTCCGTTCAGGCGATCGTTACCATCGTCCCCGTTGAGCCAGTCGTCCCCGGCATTACCCTGAATATAGTCGCCACCATCGCCGCCCCGGATGGTGTCGTTGCCATCACCGCTGGGGTCTCCAGACAGGCCAAATCCGTATAGGTGGTCATTGCCGTCGCCACCAGAAATCACATCGTTCCCGGACTGGCCGGACAGCAGGTCGTGCCCGCCTGAGCCGTCCATCAGATCATCGCCGCTACTACCCGCGATGGTGTCGTTACCGTTTCCGCCCGGATGGGTCGGCGGCGGTGGTGAAGGCTGCTCTGTCGCCGGATCGTCACCCACCCCCACCTCCAAGTTGGTCGCAATAGACATGGAGGAGATGGAAATACCCACGAAACGCTCTCAGCTGTCCACGCTCCCGGACTTAGGATCTCAGCTCCGCGCGTAGGCAGCACCTATCGGGCTCGCGAGTTAAGCCGTCAATCCGCTTCGCATCCGTTTTGGAGCGAGAAAGTCGTTAAGGCTGAAAGAGCCGATCAATGCTTCTTCGCCACCGCCAGCTGCGCTTTCGCCTCGGCCGGCATCGCGGTGGGATCATGAGCGCCCGCGCCGGCCATCAGGTCTACCGGGCCATGCGGAGCCGCGACGGCGCTATCCGCGCTGCCGCTGCCGCCGCCGGTCCAGGCGAGCGTGATCGACATGCGGCGGTTGCGGGGATCATAAGGGTCGCCGGCGACATAAGGCTCGCGATCCGCGACACCCTCGATCCGGGCAAAACGGCTATTCTCGACGCCATAGTCCGACAGCGCGCGGCGGGTGGCCTCGGCGCGGGCCGCCGACAGCGTCCAGTTGTTGACGGTGCGGCCCTTCGAATAGGGCATGGCATCGGTATGGCCGCGCACGATCACCGAATTATCGGCGAAATTGGTGACTTCGGCGACCTGCTTCATCAGCCCCAGCGCCTCGCTGGAGAGCTGGTCCGTGCCGGATTTGAACATCGCGAAATCGGCCTGGTCGACCAGATCGATGCGCAGCCCTTCGCGCGTCTCGACCATGCGGACGTTCTTCATCATCTGGGCCAGTTTCGGGTTGGCAGCCATCTTCGCCTGAAGCATCATCTTGAGCTTCTGGAACGCCGCGCGGTCGCGGCTCTTCGCCGCAGCCG
>SCUQ01000287.1 GCA_004297635.1 Rhizorhabdus sp.
CGATTCCGTCATCGACTGTTCCCTGTACTTTAGCGGGGTTGGATTCGCCGAAGGGCATGACTTAGGTTCAAAGCTCGTTTAGGTAGTGTAGCCGTGGCGAAAAAAGTCCTGATTGTCGAGGATAATGAGCTGAACCTCCGGCTCTTCCGCGACCTGCTCGAGGCGCATGGTGCCGAGGTGCGCACGATCCGTGACGCCCGCGAGGCGCTGGAGGCGATCCGCGCCTTTCTTCCGCAGCTCGTCATCATGGATATTCAGCTCCCCCATATCAGCGGTGTAGAATTGATCCGGATGATGAAGGGCGATCCGTTGCTCGATGCGATCCCGGTGATGGCGGTGACCGCCTATGCCGGCAAGGGCGACGAAGGCCGGGTCCGTCAGGCCGGCGCCGATGCCTATGTCTCCAAACCGATTTCGGTGGCGCGATTCGTGACCGCGGTGGAGGGGCTCGCCGGGCCGCTGGGTGGCGGATTCAAGCGAGCGGGATAGGTTTTGTTGGTTGGCGCCCTCGAGAACGCCGGGCGCAGCACATCCGTCCTGCGCAGCTCCCTCCCATAAGCTCGGGCGGCTTTGGCCTTACGGTGAGGCGTTGCGTCCCGACGCCGGGGCTCTTTGCCTGACTCGCCGAGGTTCGGAGAGCCAAGCGCGAAGAGCGCGTCGGAGCGACAGCGAGGAAGCCAAGCCGAGCGGATGCTCGGCGCCCGGCGTTCGAGGGCGCCAACAGACGGCACAAACGCAAACGCCCGCCGGTGAGGCGGGCGCGAAACGCTTCAGGCAAGCGGGCGGGCCTTGCGGCCCGCGCCCGGCTTACTTGATCTTGGCTTCCTTGAAATCGACATGCTTGCGCACGACCGGATCATATTTGCGGAAGCTCAGCTTCTCGGTCTGGGTGCGCGGATTCTTCTTGGTGACATAGAAGAAGCCGGTATCAGCGCTGCTGACGAGCTTGATCTTGACAGTGGTCGGCTTGGCCATGACCGGAAACCCTTATCGATATAAAAAATTAAAGCGGCGTCGGCGCGCCGCTGATCGGATGCGGCCCTTAGCGGCGGATGGACCCGAGAGTCAAGCAGCAGGAGGATCGAACCGCTGATCGATCCGGTCGATATGTCTGGCCGGAAGATTTGAAGCGACCTGCGCGCCACCTTTTGCCAGATTGCTCGTTATAGACCCGAATCGAACAAGGGAACAGATTCCGATGGCCAAGAAACCGAAATCCGCGCTGGCGACCCCGACCGACCTGAAGAGCAACAGCGCGATGAGCGTCGCCGACGCGCTGAACGGCATCCTTGCCGATAGCTTCGCGCTCTATTTCAAGACCAAGAATTTCCACTGGCATGTCTCCGGCCCGCATTTTCGCGACTATCATCTGATGATGGACGATCAGGCGGCGCAGATCCTCGCCACCACCGATGTCATCGCCGAGCGGGTGCGCAAGACCGGCAACACCACCCTGCGCTCGATCGGCGATATCGCCCGCCGCCAGTCGATCAAGGACAATGACGCGGAGTTCGTCAGCGCGGCGGACATGCTCAAGGAGCTGCGCGACGACAATCTGGCGCTGGTCGCCCGGCTGCGCGAGGCCAAGGATATCGTCGACGCCGCCAAGGACAATGCGACCAGCGGTATCCTCGACGAATGGACCGACCAGGCCGAGGAGCGCGCCTGGTTCCTGTTCGAGACCGCGCGCAACGGCTAGGCGCCTGATGTTTCGGTGCGGAAACAGCCGGTTGCGCCCGGTGCGCAGCCGGCCTAAAGCGCTCCCGTCATCCGGGGAGTAGCCGGCCGTCCCTCGGGACGGGAATCGCGTCAACATATTTGGTGGAGACACCATGGCGCGACCAGGCCGCAAGCGGCTTGGCGAGACCGATGACACCGCAACCTCGTCTGCCGGGCGGGGGGCGCGGTGTCGTCCGTCCTCCGCCCGGCCTGGAATTGCTGCATGGATATCATTTTCGCCTCGACCCTGCTCGTCGCCTTTGCCGAAATAGGCGACAAGACGATGCTGCTCGCGATCATCCTGGCCGCGCGCTTCCGGGCGCCCTGGCCGATCATCGCCGGCATCTTCGCCGCCACCATCGTCAACCATGCGCTCGCCGCCTGGGCGGGGTCGGCGATATCGGGGCTGCTCGACGGCTTCTGGTTCCGTCTTGCCGTCGCGCTCGGCTTCCTCGCCATGGCGGCATGGATATTGGTGCCCGACAAGATCGACGAGGACGAGGTCGACAAGCCTGCGCGATATGGCGTCTTCCTGACGACCAGCCTGGCCTTCTTCATGGCCGAGATGGGCGACAAGACCCAGATCGCCACCGTCGCGCTCGGCGCACGCTATCATGCGGTCGAGCTGGTCGCGATCGGCACCACCCTGGGCATGATGATCGCCAATGTCCCGGCCGTGTTTCTGGGCGACCGCATCACCCGCATCGTGCCGCTCAGGGCGATGCGGATCGGGGCAGCGATCATCTTCGCGATTCTCGGCGCGCTGGCGATTCGGGAATTGCTGGGGTAAGGCCCGCGCCGTCATGACCGACCAGATCATCATCGCCGTGCCCAAGGGGCGCATCCTGAAGGAAGTGCTGCCGCTGTTCGCAGCGCAGGGCATTGTACCCGAGCCGGCATTCGGTGACGAAGACAGCCGGCTGCTGCGCTTCGCCACCAACCGCCCCGATATCGGCCTGATCCGGGTGCGCGCCTTCGACGTGGCGACCTTCGTCGCGCATGGCGCGGCGCAGCTCGGCATCGTCGGATCGGACGTGCTGATGGAGTTCGACTATTCGGAGCTCTACGCGCCGGTCGATCTCGACATCGGCCATTGCCGCATTTCGGTCGCGGAGCCGGTGGCGATGGCCGAGGGAGACGATCCGCGCGAATGGAGCCATGTCCGCGTCGCGACCAAATATCCCAACATCACCCGCCGCCATTTCGAGGCACGCGGGGTGCAGGCCGAATGCGTGAAGCTCAACGGCGCGATGGAGATCGCCCCGGTGCTGGGCCTGTCGAGCCGGATCGTCGACCTCGTCTCGACCGGCCGGACGCTGAAGGACAATGGCCTGGTCGAAGTCGAGACGATCGCCGAGATATCGTCGCGGCTGATCGTCAACCGCGCCGCCTTCAAGACCCGCGCCGCCGAGATTGCCCCGCTGGTCGAGGGTTTCCGCCGCGCCGTCATAGCCAGGGGACGGGACAAGGATGCCGCTTAGACTCGACAGCCGCGATCCCGGCTTCGGCGCCGCCTTCACCGCGCTCGTCGATGCGCGGCGCGAGGCCGACGGGGATGTCTCGCGCGACGTGTCCGCGATCGTCGCCGACGTGCGTGTGCGCGGCGACGCCGCGCTCGCCGATTATACCCGCCGTTTCGACCGCCACGATCTCGACGCTTCGGGCTGGCGCATTCCTCTGGCCGAATGCGACGATGCGCTGGCCGCGCTCGACGGCGAGCTGCGCGCCGCGCTCGAACTCGCGGCGGAGCGGATCAGGGCCTATCATGCCGAGCAGCGGCCCGCCGACAGCGCACGCACCGATGCCGCGGGCGTGCGGATGGGCGCGCGCTGGGGCGCGGTCGAGGCCGCCGGCCTATATGTGCCGGGCGGGCGGGCAGCCTATCCCTCCTCGGTGCTGATGAATGCGATTCCGGCGAAGGTCGCCGGGGTCGACCGGCTGGTGATGGTGACGCCCTCGCCCGACGGCGTGGTCAACCCGCTCGTCCTGGCCGCCGCCGCGCTGGCCGGCGTCGACGAGGTCTGGCGGATCGGCGGCGCGCAGGCGATCGCCGCGCTCGCCTATGGCACCGATCGGATCGGCAAGGTCGACGTGATCGTCGGCCCCGGCAATGCCTGGGTGGCCGAGGCCAAGCGCCAGCTCTACGGCGTGGTCGGGATCGACATGGTGGCCGGGCCGTCCGAGATCGTCGTCGTCGCCGACCGGGACAATGATCCGGCCTGGATCGCCGCCGACCTGCTCAGCCAGGCAGAACATGATCCGACGAGCCAGTCCATCCTGTTCACCGACGATGCCGCCTTCGCCGACGCCGTCGCCACCGAGGTCGAAGCGCAGCTCGGCCGGTTGCAGACCGAAGCGACCGCGCGGATCAGCTGGGATGATAATGGCGCGATCATCACGCTGGCGAGCCTCGACGAGGTCCCCGCCCTGTCCGACCGGCTGGCGCCCGAGCATCTTGAACTGGCGGTCGCCGATCCGCAGGCGCTGTTCGACCGCATCCGCCATGCCGGATCGGTCTTCCTGGGCCGCCACGCGCCCGAAGCGGTCGGCGACTATGTCGCGGGGCCGAACCATGTGCTGCCGACCGGACGCCGGGCGCGCTTCGCCTCCGGTCTGTCGGTGCTCGATTTCATGAAGCGGACCAGCTTCATCGCGCTCGACGCGGCGGCGATCGCGGCGATCGGGCCGGCGGCGGTCGCGCTTGCCCGGGCCGAGGGGCTGCCCGCCCACGCCGCCTCGGTCGCCGCTCGATTGGAACGATAGAAATGGCCAAGATCAATGAACGCGCGCGCTCCAGAAGCGCCGCCCGCCTCGCCGCCGTGCAGGCGCTATACCAGCAGGAAATGGAGAGCATCCCGCTGGCCTCGCTGCTCGACGAATTCCACCAGCATCGGCTGGGGGCGACGATCGAGGATGTCGAATATGCGGCGGCCGAGGTCGGTTTCTTCGACGATCTGGTGAAGGGCGTCGACGGCCGGCGCGACGAGATCGACGCCGCGATCACCGCCCGTCTCGCCGAGGGCTGGACGCTTCAGCGGCTGGACCGGCCGATGCGGCAGATATTGCGCGTCGGCGCCTATGAGCTGATCGCGCGGCCCGACGTGCCCACCGCGACGGTGATCAGCGAATATGTCGATGTCGCCGACGCCTTCTACGACAAGCGCGAGAAAGGCTTCGTCAACGGCCTGCTCGATGCGGTCGCGAGGGCCGTTCGCGGGTGATCGTCGATACGCCGATCATCCACGACCCATGGTTCTGGCTGATCGGCATTCCTGCCGTGATCATGGTCGGGCTGGGCAAGGGTGGCTTCAGCGGGGTCGGCACCCTGGCGATGCCGATGCTGGCGCTGGTCATGTCGCCGGTCCAGGCGGCCGCGATCATGCTGCCGCTGTTGATCGTCCAGGATGCCGTGGGCGTCTGGGCGTTTCGCCAGAGCTGGAGCCGGCACATCATGAAGGTGATGCTGCCGGGCGCGGTGTTGGGGATTTCGGCCGGTTATATCTTCGCCGCCAGCCTGCCCGAGGCCTGGATCCTGCTTG
>SCUQ01000288.1 GCA_004297635.1 Rhizorhabdus sp.
CGCCACCTGCCGGATCTGCCGCCGCTGCGCGATGTGATCGCGCGACATGGGCTCAGCGCGAACAAGGCGCTGGGACAGAATTTTCTGCTCGATGGTCAGCTGCTCGATCGGATCGCGCGCATCCCGGGAGATCTTGACGGCGCCACCGTCTACGAGGTCGGCCCCGGCCCTGGCGGGCTTACCCGCGCCCTGTTGGGAGCGGGCGCTTCGGTGGTTGCGGTCGAACGTGACGATCGATGCCTTGCCGCGCTCGAAGAGCTCAACCAGGCCTCGGGCGGACGGCTTAGGGTCATGTCCGCCGATGCGATGAAGATCGACGAGCGGAGCGAAGCGGGCGATGGCGCCCACATTGCCTCGAACCTGCCCTACAATGTCGGCACGGCCCTGTTCGTGCGCTGGATGACGCTCGACGCCTGGCCACCCTGGTGGCGATCGCTGACGCTGATGTTCCAGAAGGAAGTGGCCGAACGGATCGTCGCGAAGGCGGGGAGCGCCGCTTATGGCCGGCTTGCGGTGCTCGCCCAGTGGCGCGCCACCCCGACGATCGCGATGAATGTCCACCGATCCGCCTTCGTACCGCCGCCGAAGGTGATGTCGGCAGTCATCCATGTCGTGCCGGGCAATCAGCCCGCGGGCATTACGATCGGGACGATCGAGACGCTCACCGCCGCGGCCTTCGGCCAGCGTCGCAAGATGTTACGTCAGAGCCTGAAGGGCGTGGCAGGCGCGGTCGAGGCGCTGGCGGCGGTTGGAATCGATCCCGAACGCCGCGCCGAAACGGTGACGGTGGAGGAATTCGTGGCGCTGGCGCGGGTGCTGGAGGGCAACCGCTAGCCTCGCCTCGCCGCCATCCTGGCCGCCGGGCTTCGCTGAAGCACCAGCGGGCGAGCTCAATCTATTTCTGTCCGACCGTGCTCTGTTCCTGCCCCTTGGGCGGAACCTTGTCACTGGTCTGCGCTGCGACGATCGCGGGCGGCGGCCCCTTGGCGATCGCGGCGGCAAGCTGAACCGCGGGCGCGCACTCGCTCTTGCACAGCGCGCGGACGCGGGCGAGATTGGCGCGGGCGCGTTCGACCGCACCTTTCTGCACCATCGCCTCGCCCTGCGCCGACAGCGCATTCAGGTCGTTCGGCTCGAGCGACAGTGCCTCGAAATACATGCGGATCGCCTTGCCGGGCAGCTGCTGTGCCTGGGCGACGCGGCCGAGCGCGACAAAGGCGGAGCGGTTACGCGGATCGATCGCAAGCGCCGTTTCGAGCGCATCGTTCGCCGCTTCGAGATTGCCGGCGCGCAATGCCGCCTGCCCTTCGGACAGGGCCGCCAGCGACTTCGGATTTATCTGGTCATCGGCTCTCTGGCCATTCGCCCCGCTCGATACCGCAAACAGGGTGAGCGACAAGGCCATCGCAACGGGCGAAAAACGCATCAACTTCTCCAACCACGCAGATTGGGGTGTTTCTATCATGATCGGACCAGCCTGGCGACGAAAAAGCCGTCGGTACCGTCATGCCTGGGGCTCAATATCCGGCCCGCGCCGCGCGGACGGCCGGCCGCGAAGGGCTCCGGCTCGGCGCGAAAACCCTCGTTCCGCGTCAGAAACCCGGCAACCTGATCCGCCCCCTCGGCATCGAGCAGCGAGCAGACGGCGTAGACGAGCGCCCCGCCCGGCGCGACCAGCGGTGCGGCAAGGTCGAGCAGCCGTGCCTGAAGCTCGGTGAGCTGGGTAAGCCGCGCCGGGGTCAGCCGCCAGCGCGCCTCAGGGTTGCGCCGCCATGTGCCGGTGCCCGAACAAGGCGCATCGATCAGGATCACGTCGCAACTGCCGCCAAGATCGGTCAGTGCGGCCGCCTCGCGCCCCGGATCGAGCAGCCGCGTCTCGATCATCGCATAGCCTGATCGTTCCGCGCGCGGCGCAAGGCGCGACAGGCGGGCGCGGTTGCTGTCGCTGGCAATCAGCCGGCCCTGCCCCGCCATGTCGTCGGCGAGCGCGAGGGTCTTGCCACCGGCACCCGCGCACAGATCGAGTATGGTCATGCCGGGCGCCGCCCGCGCGGCAAGCGCGATCAGCTGGCTGCCTTCGTCCTGGATCTCGATCAGCCCCTGCATCCATGGCTCGCTCGTTTCGATCGAGCTGCCTTCGGGCAGGCGCAGGCCGTTCGGTGCGAAGGGCGATGGGACCGCTTCCGGCAGAAGCGCCATGATCGCTTCGCGATCCGATCGGCTGCGATTGACCCGGATGTCGAGCGGCGCCCGTTCGAGCAACGCCGCATGTTCGGCCTTGGCGATCCTGCCCGACAGCCAGCGGGGAAGCACGCCCTGGGGCGTGCCCGGTTCGTCAGCGGAAATGGGCGCGGGGGTATGGGGCGACCCGTCGAAAGCGGCGGCGAGCGCCGCATCCTCACGCGCCAGGCCGACCAGCGCGGCCCGCCCGTTCACGGGCGGATCGCCCGCCCGCCGGATTGCGCGATAAATGAGCTCCCGTATCGCGCGGCGGTCTTTGGAGCCGGCATAGCGCCGCGTCTTGAAATAACGCGCGATCGAATTGCTCGACGAGATCATCATCGCCGTGCGTGACGGCGCGGCGGCTGCCGACACCCTGATCGCGCGT
>SCUQ01000289.1 GCA_004297635.1 Rhizorhabdus sp.
CTTCATGGTGCGCGGGCTGATGTTCCCGATCGCGCAGAAGCAGTTCCGGTCCATGGCCGGCATGCGCCGCGTCCAGCCGAAGATGAAGGAGCTGCAGGAGCGCCACAAGGACGACAAGCCGCGCCTCCAGCAGGAACTGCTCAAGCTCTATCAGGAAGAGAAGGTCAATCCGCTCGCGGGCTGCCTGCCGATCCTGGTGCAGATTCCGGTCTTCTACGCGCTCTACAAGGTGCTGATGGTGACGATCGAGATGCGGCACCAGCCCTTCATCCTGTGGATCCGCGACCTTTCCGCACCTGATCCGCTTCACATCCTCAATCTGTTCGGGCTGCTCGATTTCACGCCGCCGTCGTTCCTGGGGATCGGCGTGCTCGCCTTGCTGCTCGGCATTTCGATGTGGCTGCAGTTCAAGCTCAACCCGACACCGATGGACGAAGCGCAGAAGCAGATCTTCGCGCTGATGCCGTGGATCATGATGTTCATCATGGCCCCGTTCGCCGCGGGCCTGCTGATCTACTGGATCACGTCCAACTTCCTGACGATCGCGCAGCAGGCCTGGCTGTACCGCCAGTATCCGGTGCCCGAGACGCCGGCATCGGCGACCGTCATCGACGCCAAGACCGCGAAGAAGAAGTGAGCGGCGCCGACGACGAGCCGGACCTGATCGAACCCGCGCGCAAGCTGTTCGCGGGATCGGTCAGCTTTCTCAAGTCCGCGCCCGATCTGCGCTATCTGCCCGAGCCCGACGCGCCCGAGGTCGCCTTTGCCGGGCGATCGAACGTCGGCAAGTCGTCGCTGCTCAACCGGCTGACGAACCGGTTCAATCTGGCGCGCACGTCGAATACGCCGGGCCGTACCCAGGAGCTCAACTTCTTCGACGTAGGCGCGGCGGAGGAGGGGGGGACCCCGGTGCTGCGGCTCGTCGACATGCCAGGCTACGGCTTCGCCAAGGCGCCCAAGGACGTCGTGCGCAAATGGCGCCATGTCGTGAACGACTATCTGCGCGGCCGGGTCGTGCTGCGCCGCGCGCTGGTGCTGATCGACAGCCGTCACGGCATCAAGGATGTCGACCGTGAGATCATGACGATGCTCGACAAGGCGGCGGTCACCTATCACATTGTCCTGACCAAGGCCGACAAGATCAAGGCGAGCGAGCTGGCCGCCGTCACCGCCGCGACCGAGGCCGAGGCCCGCACCCATGTCGCGGCGCATCCGAAGCTTCTGGTCACATCCAGCGAGAAGGATATGGGCATCGCCGAGCTGCGGGCCTCGATATTGGACGCCATCCGGTCCTGACGGCAGGCGATCACAAGCTGACCTGATGAGGGGCTTGTGAGAGTTGATTTGGACCCGGCCGATGAAGCGGCTAAAGCGCGCCATCCCTGGCCGGAGGCGCAGTCATGACCCTCAAACTCTATATCGGTAACAAGGTCTATTCGAGCTGGTCGCTGCGCGGGTGGCTCGCGGTGAAACAATCCGGCCTGCCGTTCGAGGAAGAGGTCGTCTCCCTCTATGGAGACGACTGGCAGGTGCGCCGCAACGCCGCGGAGTTCGCCCCGTCCAACGGCAAGGTGCCG
>SCUQ01000290.1 GCA_004297635.1 Rhizorhabdus sp.
CGACCGATGGCACCGGCCTTTCCACCACCTTCGCGACGATCGCGAAGCAGGTGGCGATGCTCAGGATCTCGAAATGACGCGGGTTCGGCTGCGCGAAGATCGCCGCGGCGCCGTCGCGGTCGAATTCGCACTGGTCGTGCCGCTCTTCCTGATGCTCGTCATGGGGCTCTGCGACCTCTCCTATCAAGCCTATGTCCAATCGGTCCTGATCGGGGCGGTCAACAAGGCGGGTCGAGACGGCACGATCCAGGGCGCGACGGCGGCGAGCATCGATAGCGCCGTGCTGGCCCAGGTGCAGGCCGCCGCTCCGCGCGCCGCCTTCACGACCGGCTATCCGCTACGCAAGAGCTATGCGAAATTCGGCGATATCCAGCCCGAACCTTTCGTAGATCTCAATGGCAACAGCCTCCATGATAATGGCGAATGCTTCACCGACATCAACGACAACGGCCTGTGGGACACCGATCCGGGCAGCAATGGCCAGGGCGGCGCGGGCGATGCAGTCGCCTATACCGTTTCGATCGTCTATCCGCGGCTGTTTCCCCTTCAGGCCTGGCTCGGCTGGGGCAGCAACCAGACCCTGAGCGCGACCACGACGCTCAAGAACCAGCCTTACGCGCTGCAGCAGACGATCAGCTACGATACGGTCTGCTCATGAGGATTGCCGGCATCATCGCGCGATGGACCCGCTTCTGGCGCGGCGAGCTGAGCGGGCTGGCAACCGTCGAGTTCGCCATGTGCCTGCCGGTACTTCTGCTTGCCGGCGGTTATGGCATCGAACTGGCCAATTATGCGGTGGTCAATCTCCGCGTCAGCCAGGTGGCCCTGAGCCTCGCCGACAATGCGTCGCGGGTCGGCCTGATGGGTTCGCTCTCGGTGGTCCAGCTCCGCGAGAGCGATCTCAACGATGTGCTGCAAGCCGCGCGGCTGCAGGGCAATTCGATCGACCTGACGGCGCACGGCCGGATCACGCTGTCGAGTCTCGAAAATGTGCAACAGAGCTTCGACAGCGGACCCGTCCAGCGCATTCACTGGCAGCGCTGCATCGGCGTCAGGAGCGGTGCCGACTATGACAGCAGCTATGGGACGACGGCCATCACCAACGGTATCGCGGCGACACAGGCTGCGGCCGGGACAGTTCTGTCCGCCGGCATGGGCGATACCGGCTTCAAGGTGAATGCCCCCACGGGCTCCAGCGTCATGTTCGTCGAGGTCAATTACGATTATCAGCGGCTGTTCGGCTCGATGTTCATGGGGCCACGGAAAATCCACGAGGTCGCATCGCTGATCGTCCGCGACCGCCGGGATTTCACGCAGCTGTACAACCCTTCCCCGGCCGCGACGCGCGCGACCTGCGACAAGCACGAAATCTAGGTTCGACGTTTCAGCTGAGCTGCCCGTCGTGCAGCCGCACGACACGATCCATCTTCTGCGCCAGCCGCTCATTATGCGTTGCGACCAGCGCCGCCGATCCCTCATGCCGGACCAGACGGAGGAATTCGGCGAAGACGATGTCCGCCGTCGCCTCGTCCAGATTGCCGGTCGGCTCGTCCGCCAGCACCAGCGCGGGCCGATTGGCAAGCGCGCGGGCGACGGCGACGCGCTGCTGCTCCCCCCCCGACAGTTGCGAGGGACGATGGCTGAGGCGCTGCCCGAGCCCCAGCGCGGTCAGCAGGCTTTCCGCCCGGTCGCGTGCGGCTGGCGTCTCTGCGCCGTGGATGAGCTGCGGCAGCACGACATTCTCCATCGCCGTGAAATCGGGCAGCAGATGATGGAACTGATAGACGAAGCCCAGCCGGTCGCGGCGGATGCGGGTGCGGCCGAAGGCATCCGCCTTCGCAGCCTCCTCGCCGGCAATGCGGATCGATCCCTCGAACCCACCTTCGAGCAGGCCGACCGCCTGAAGCAGGGTCGACTTGCCCGATCCCGATGGCCCGAGCAACGCCACGATCTCACCCGGTGCGATGGTGAGATCGACCTGGCGCAGGACATGGATCGCGATATCCGCCTGATGGAAGGTGCGGCTGAGCCCGCGAACCTCGAGGACCGCCTCACTCATAGCGCAGCACCTCGACCGGATCGGTGCTCGCCGCCTTCCACGCCGGATAGAGCGTCGACAGGAAGCTGAAACCCAGCGCCATGACGATGATCGCCGTGACCTCGACCGGGTCGCTCTTCGCGGGCAGTTCGGTCAGGAAGCGGATCGAGGGATCCCACAGATTCTGGCCGGTGATCAGCTGGACGAAATTGACCACGGCCTGCCGGTAGAAGAGGAAGAGCGATCCAAGCGCGATGCCGGCCCCCGTGCCGAGCACGCCGATCACCGTCCCCACCGTCATGAAGATCTTCATCAGGGCCCCGCGCGAGGCACCCATCGTCCTGAGGATCGCGATGTCGCGGCGCTTGGCGCGGACCAGCATGATCAGCGAGGAGAGAATGTTGAACACCGCCACCAGGATGATCAGCGAGAGGACGATGAACATCGTCACCCGCTCGACCGCGAGCGCCTCGAACAGCGAGGCGTTCATATCGCGCCAGTCGCGAATCTCGCCGATCCGCGCGATCTTCGCCTTGAGCGGATGGAGTATCTCACCGACCCGGTCCGCATCGACCGTCTGCAGCTCGATCATGCCGACCGAGTCGCCCAGCATCAGCAGCGTCTGCGCATCGGGCATCGGCATGATGACGAACGCCTTGTCATAGTCATAGACGCCGACCTCGAAGATCGCCGCGACCTGATAGGAGACGATACGGGGCACCGTACCGAACGGCGTGGTCTGGCCCTGCGGACTGATCAGGCTGATTTCGCTGCCGAGATCGGCACCGATCTGTTCGGCGAGCCGTGCGCCGATCGCCACGCGGCCCGATCCGGGCGCCAGCGCGTTCAGCGAACCGCGTACCACCTTGCCCTGGATCACCGGATTGCGCCGGATATCCTCGACGGTCATGCCGCGGACCAGCACCGCCTCGACCCGGCCGCCATAGCTCGCCATCAACGGCTGCTCGATCAGCGGGGTTGCGGAGGTGACTCCCGGCAGCGTGCGGGCATCCGCCGCGATCCTGCGCCAGTCGGGCAGCTTGCCGTCATAGCCCTGGACGACGGCATGGCCGTTGAGTCCGACGATCTTATCGAACAGCTCGGCGCGAAAGCCGTTCATCACGCTCATCACGACGATCAGCGCCGCGACCCCGAGCGCGACCGCGACGAGGCTGATCGACGCGACCAGGAAGATGAACGCTTCGCCCCTGCCCGGCAGCAGGTAGCGCTTGGCGATCATCCGCTCATAGCGGTTGAGCAGCATTATCCCACTCTCCCCTCGGGGGAGAGGGCTCTCACTGCCTGACCCTCGCCAGCGCATCCTCGACCGCCAGTTCGACCTTCTCGCCGGTCGCGCGGCGCTTCAGCTCGACCACGCCTTTGTCGAGCCCCTTGGGGCCGATCACGATCTGCCAGGGCAGGCCGATCAGATCCATCGTCGCGAATTTGGCGCCGCCGCGTTCGTCGCGATCGTCATAGAGCGTCTCGACCCCCGCTGCCTCCAGCCTGGCGTAGAGATCGTCGGCGGCGGCGGCACAGCGCGCGTCGTCGGCGCGCATGTTGATCAGGCCGACCTGATACGGCGCGACGGCATCGGGCCAGATGATCCCGGCATCGTCATGGCTGGCCTCGATGATGGCGCCCATCAGCCGCGATACGCCGACGCCATAGC
>SCUQ01000291.1 GCA_004297635.1 Rhizorhabdus sp.
GACTCCGTAGCGGGTGAGCATCAGCCACCCCGAGACAAGGAACACCCAGAACAGCGACAGCGGCAGGAAGACCTTCCAGCCCAGCCGCATCAGCTGGTCGTAGCGGTAGCGCGGCACTGTCGCCTTCACCCAGGAGAAGATGAAGAAGAAGATCATCAGCTTGGCGAAGAACCAGATGATGCCCGGCACCATATAGAGCGGCGCCCAGTCGACCGGGGGCAGCCAGCCGCCCCAGAACAGGATCGCGTTGAGCCCGCACATCAGGATGACATTGGCATATTCGCCGAGCCAGTAGAGCGCGAACGACATCGACGAATATTCGGTCTGGTAGCCGGCGACGAGCTCCGATTCCGCCTCGGTCAGATCGAACGGCGCGCGCGCCGTCTCCGCCATCGCCGAGATCAGGAACACCACCGCCATCGGGAACAGCAGCGGGTTGAAGCCATAGCCGTTGAAGATGCCAAGGATATGGGCGCGCTGCCCCTCGATGATCGCCGACATGTTGAAGCTGCCGGTGTAGAGCACGACCGAGATCAGCACGAAGCCGATCGAGACTTCGTAGCTCACCATCTGCGCGGCCGCGCGCAGCGCCGAATAGAAGGGATATTTGGAGTTGGACGCCCAGCCCGCGATGATCACGCCATAGACGCCGATCGACGAGGCGGCGAGGATGTAGAGCAGCCCGACATTGATGTCGGCGAGCACGACGCCCGGCGCGAACGGGATCACCGCCCAGACGATCAGCGCGACCGTGAAGGTGATGATCGGCGCGATCAGGAACAGGCCCTTGTTCGCCGCCGCCGGGATGATCGTTTCCTGCAGGAAGACCTTCAGGCCGTCGGCGAAGCTCTGCAGCAGGCCCCAGGGGCCGACCACATTCGGGCCGCGCCGCAGCGCCATCGCCGCCCAGATCTTGCGATCGGCATAGATGATCATCGCGACCGCCAGCATCAGCGGCAGCGCGATCACGAGAATGCCGACGATCGTCGAGGCGAGCCAGGCCCATGCGAAGGGCAGGCCCCAGGTCTGGAAGAGCGCGGTCATGCGTGGGTCGTCCTGAAGCCCATCGCCAGCGATGCGGCGATATTGGGGTTATTGGGGTTCACCGCCACCGTCCGCCGCGATGGCGAGATGACAAGATCCATATCTTCCATCGGGATTGCCCCGAGCAAGGCCTGATCGCCGAGCACGAGCGCGCCCACGAGGCATTGACGGTTGGCGAAGCGGACCCGCACCGGTCCGACATAGTCGACCGTCTGTGTCTCGCCGTTGGCCACCGTCACCTCACGACGATCGAGGACCGGCAGTCGCAACTGCGTCGCGACATGCTGGGGGATGCACAGATGCAATGCGCCGCTGTCGACGAGCGTATGGACCGTCATCGGGAGGAGATCGTCCTCCCGCGCGTTCGCCAGTTCGACATCGGCGAAGACGAGGCCCATTATTCCGCCGCCTCCGCGAAGCTCTGGCCGTGGATCAGTTCGGCCGAGCAGCGCTGCATCGTGTCGCTCGCGCGGGCGATCGGGTTGGTCAGGTAGAAATCCTTGATCGGATAGGCCACCGGGCCGGAGGCCGCGGCGGACAGCGTGGGCATCGACCAGCCATAGCCGGCCAGACCCTCGACACCCAGCGCGGGTACCTCGGCGGCCATCGCCGCGCGCAACGCATCGAAACTGTCGAACGGCAGCTTGTGGCCGAGCACGTCGCTCAGCGCGCGCAGGATCGCCCAGTCCTCGCGCGCGTCGCCGGGCGGGAAGACCGCGCTGTCGCCGCGCTGGACGCGCCCTTCGGTGTTCACATAGGTGCCCGGCTTCTCGCTATAGGCGGCGCCCGGCAGGACGACATCGGCGCCGGCCGCGCCGGCATCGCCATGATGGCCGATATAGACCTTGAAGCTCTTGTCGAACCGGCCGAGATCGACATCGTCGGCGCCGAGCAGGAACAGCAGCTTCGGCGCGGCGGCGACAAGATCGGCGATCCCGCCCTTCGCGCCATAGCCCAGCATCAACCCGCCCATGCGGGCCGCCGCCAGATGGACGACATTATAGCCGTTCCAGCCATCCCGGATCAGCCCGAGCTTCTCGACCAGTGCGAGCGTGGCGCCCTGGGCGCCCGCCTTGAGGCCGCCGCCGCCGAGGATCAGCGCCGGGCGCTGGGCATTGGCGAAGGCATCGGTCACCGCCTGCGGCAGAGCGCCGAGCAGGCCCAGATCATTGCCGAGCCACTCGACCTTATAGCTGAGGTCGACCTGCTCGCCGATCGCGAAGACCTTCGCCCCGCGCTTGACCGCCTTGCGGACGCGGGTGTTGATCAGCGGCGCTTCCCAGCGGAGATTGCTGCCAACCAGCAGGATCGCGTCGGCGGTCTCGATACCGGCGATCGTGCTGTTGAAATTGACCGTGGCGATGCTCGACACATCATAGTCCATGCCGGTCTGGCGGCCTTCGAGCAGGCCCGATCCCATGCTGGCGAGCAGCGCCTTCGCGGCGTACATCGTCTCGCAGTCGAGCTGATCGCCGGCGACCGCGGCGACCGACGCGCCGGCCTTGACCGCCTTGATCGCGGCGAAGGCCTCGCCCCAGCTCGCCTCGACCAGCTTGCCGGCCTTGCGAACATAGGGCTTGTCGAGGCGGCGGCGGACAAGGCCGTCGACCGCGTGGCGCGTCTTGTCCGACGCCCATTCCTCGTTCACGTCCTCGTTGATGCGCGGCAGCACGCGCAGCACCTGCCGGCCCCGGCTGTCGAAGCGGATATTGGTGCCGACCGCGTCCATCACGTCGATGCCGGGGGTCTTCTTGAGCTCCCACGGCCGCGCCTCAAACGCATAGGGCTTGCTGGTCAGCGCGCCGACCGGGCAGAGATCGACGACATTGCCCGAAAGCTCGCTCGTCACCGCCTGTTCGAGATAGGAGGTGATCTGCATATTCTCGCCGCGATAGAGCGCGCCGATCTCCTCGACCCCCGAGACCTCCTCGGCGAAGCGCACGCAGCGGGTGCATTGGATGCAGCGGGTCATCGTCGTCTTGACGATCGGGCCCATATATTTGTCGGTGACGGCGCGCTTGTTCTCGTGGAAGCGGCTCTGCCCCTTGCCATAGGCGATCGACTGGTCCTGCAGATCGCATTCGCCGCCCTGGTCGCAGATCGGGCAATCGAGCGGATGGTTGATGAGCAGGAACTCCATCACCCCCTCGCGCGCCTTCTTCACCATCGGCGACTGGGTCAGCACTTCCTGATTGTCGGCGGCGGGCAGCGCGCAGGACGCCTGGGGCTTGGGCGGCCCGGGCTTCACCTCGACGAGGCACATGCGGCAATTGCCGGCGATCGACAGCCGCTCATGATAGCAGAAGCGCGGAATCTCCTTGCCGGCCGCCTCGCACGCCTGGAGCACGGTGGCACCGGCGGGGACTTCGACCTCGATCCCATCGACTTTGAGCTTGGGCATCAGGACATTCCTGCAGAAGAGGCGGTTGGGACGGTCGTCGACAGACGATAGAGGACTTCGGCGATCAGCCCTCGCAAGACGGATTGCGAAAAGCTGATCGTTTTTCCTTCGGGTATACAGGCCGAGACGTGCGGCATCAGAGCGGCAAAGCTAGCTTTTTCTTCTGGGGTGGCGACCGACGTCAAAAGCAAAGCCCTTGCGTCCGAACCATCAGCACGGACGGCACAGTCCGCCATCAGGCGAAGCGCGATATGTGGGCTGGTCCGATCGGTAATGGGCTCGCCCTGACTATAATCGATCGAGCCCACCGCCGCCAAGTCGGGCGCCTGCGAAGCGAATTTCTGCCGGTAAGAGAGTTCGTACACTGCACCACGAAGCACTCGTTCTTTCAGAGTCATCTCGCCCGACTGCAGACATATGGTGCCGCTTGTCATCCTTTGGCCCGCGTCGTGAGCTTTATCGGATCCCGGGAAAGTCGCCAAATAAGCGGGTATCCGCTTGGGAGCAAAACGCATCACGCAGGCGGCGAGCTTCGTCATGGCACGACGAACATCCTGATCGTCGTTGCTGCGCTCGCCTTTAGGCAGTTCTACTTTTCCCTCACCAGGAAGCGTTACGCGATGGTTCTGCCCTGCAACGGGCGCGGCCGCTACAAACGACAGCAGCGTAAGCGCGAGCAGCCCTGCTCCGTAGCGTCTCACGGCGTTGACGGTGCACCCCGCCATCAGGAATTTCCTGCAACGGATGGAGCGGTCGTCGACAGACGATAAAGGACTTCGGCCAGCAGCCCCGAAAGCGCGGTGCGGCCGAAGCGGATGTTGGAGCCCTGCGGCAGGCAGGGGCCGAGATGCGGCGCGAGCGCGGCATAGGCGGCGTCCTCGCGCCCGCTGCCGATCGGGGCGACGACCGTCTCGCGCGCGGCGGCGGGGTCGGCGCGCACCACGCATTCGGCGAAGCGGCGCATCACGACATAGCGGTTCGCGGCGTCGGCATCCTGCCCCGCCGCATCGCGCCCATAGTCGATCGGATCACCGGCCAGCGGCCCAGCCGCCCGGCCGAAGCCGTCGATATACAGCGCTGTGTAGAGACTCGCGCGGAGGATGCCGGGATTGAAGCCGAGAATGCCGTCACCGATGCAGGCGTCGGTCGACATCTGCTTGGCGCGTTGCTGATATTTCAGGGTCTCGGGAAAGTCGGCGACGAAGGCACGGACCCGCACGCCGTTCGAGCGGATCAGGCAGCGCGCATAATCGAGCATCGTCTGGCGCGAGCGATCCCGCTCCGACAGCGCGATGTCGTTGCTCTCATAGGCCTTGGGGTAGCGGTTGACCCGCGTGCCGGTATCCTGCGCGGATGCGGCAACGGGGCCGCATGCGATCAGGCCGGCCAGCGCGAGACGAAGCGCGACCCTCATTCGGCCGCCTCCATCATCGTGCCGCCGGCATTGCCGCGATCGGCGATGCGGCGTTCGACCTCGGGCCGGAAATGGCGCAGCAGGCCCTGGATCGGCCAGGCCGCCGCGTCGCCGAGCGCGCAGATGGTGTGGCCTTCGACCTGCTTGGTGACGTCCAGCAGCATGTCGATCTCCTCGACCGCCGCCTCGCCGGTGCGCAGCCGCTCCATCACGCGCCACATCCAGCCGGTGCCTTCGCGGCACGGGGTGCACTGGCCGCAGCTCTCATGCTTGTAGAAATAGCTGAGCCGGCTGATCGCGCGGACGATGTCGGTGGACTTGTCCATGACGATCACGGCGGCGGTGCCGAGGCCCGAGCCCAGCGCCTTCAGGCCGTCGAAGTCCATCGGCGCGTCCATGATCTGCGCGGCGGGGACGAGCGGCACCGAAGAGCCGCCCGGGATCACCGCGAGCAGATTGTCCCAGCCGCCGCGAATGCCGCCGGCATGGATATCGATCAGGTCGCGGAAGGAGATGCCCATCTCCTCTTCGACCACGCAGGGCTTGTTCACATGGCCCGAGATCTGGAAGAGCTTGGTGCCCTTGTTGCCCTCGCGCCCGATGCCGGCGAACCAGGCGGCGCCCCGGCGCAGGATCGTCGGCGCCACCGCGATCGATTCGACATTGTTGACCGTGGTCGGGCAGCCATAGAGGCCGGCACCGGCCGGGAAAGGCGGCTTCAGGCGCGGCTGGCCCTTCTTGCCCTCCAGGCTCTCGATCTGCGCGGTTTCCTCGCCGCAGATATAGGCGCCGGCGCCGCGATGGACGAAGACGTCGAAATCATAGCCGGAGCCCGCGGCGTTCTTGCCGAGAAGCCCGGCGGCATAAGCCTCCTCCACGGCGGCGAACAGCACCTTCGCCTCGTAGATGAACTCGCCGCGGATGTAGATATAGGCGGCGCGCGCGCGCATCGCGAAGCCGGCGATCAGCGCGCCTTCGATCAGCTTGTGTGGATCATGGCGGATGATCTCGCGGTCCTTGCACGAACCGGGCTCGGATTCATCGGCGTTGATCACCAGGAAGCTCGGCTTGCCGGGCTTGGGCTCCTTGGGCATGAAGCTCCACTTCATGCCGGTCGGGAAGCCTGCGCCGCCGCGGCCGCGCAGGCCCGACGCCTTGATGTCCTCGATGATCTGGTCCTGCCCGCGCGCCATCAGCGCCTTGGTATTGTCCCAGTCGCCGCGCTTGCGGGCGGCATCGAGGTTCCACGGCTGGAAACCGTGGACATTGGTGAAGATGCGATCCTTGTCGTCAAGCATGGTTGATCAGACCTTCTTTCCGAACAGGCTGTGCGCGATGAAATAGACCGCGACGCCGATCGCGATCGCGATGATGATGCCCAACAGCTTGAAGGCCAGCTTGAGCAGGATGACGGCCACGACGATCGTGACGATGATGGCGATCAGCGCGCTCATGCCGGCTGGTTCCAGCGACCGCGATAATCGTGATTCTCGCCGACCATCTCCTTCAGCGTCGTCGGGCCGCCCTCGGGGCAGCTCGTCTGACGGTCGATCTGCGGGCCGATCTTCGGCTGCTCGCCCTTCGCCAGCGCCTCGAGGATCGCGGTGGTCGTCTCGAAGGTCAGGTCTTCGTAATTATCGTCGTTGATCTGGACCATCGGCGCGTTGGCGCAGGCGCCCAGGCACTCGACCTCGGTCAGCGTGAACAGGCCGTCGGGCGTCGTCGCGCCCTTCTTCAGGCCCTTCTTGTAGCAGGCGTCGAGCACGTCGTCCGAACCGCGCAGCATGCACGGCGTCGTGCCGCACACCTGGACATGATAGCGGCCGACCGGCGCCAGATTATACATGGTGTAGAAGCTCGCGACCTCGAGCACGCGGATATAGGCCATGCCGAGCTGCTGGCCGATATATTCCATCACCGGAACCGGCAGCCAGCCCTGGGTCTGCGTCTCCGCGCCCACCTGGCGCTGGGCGAGATCGAGCAGCGGCATCACCGCCGATTGCTGGCGGCCCGGCGGATAGCGGGCGATGATTGTCTTCGCCTGCTCGGCATTCTCCGCGCTCCAGGCGAAATCGCCCCAGCGCGCGCGGGTCTCGGCCTCGTCGGGGATAGGGGCTGCGTCAGCCATCAGCGCACGAACTCCACGCGCGACACCTTGTCGCCTTCGAAACTGTAGATGCTCATCACCTCGAACGGCTCGGCGTCGTTCGAGCGCCACACCTTCTCGTGCAGCATCACATAGTCGCCGAGCTCATAGCCCTTGAGGATCTCGGCGCGGTTCTCGGGAAACTGCGCGAACATCGCCTTGAGGCCCGATCGCACGCCTTCCCTGCCGTCGCGCACGACCGCGCCGCGATAGCCGGCCTCGGCCGCATCGTCGGTCATCAGCGCGACATAGGCATCGGCATCCTGCGCATTGTAATGCGCGATCATCTGCTCTGCGGTGCTGAGCTTGCTCACCGGTCGCACTCCCCGAACACGACGTCGATCGCCGAGAGGACAGCGGTGGTGTCGGCGAG
>SCUQ01000292.1 GCA_004297635.1 Rhizorhabdus sp.
GCCGATCTGGGTCATGACGGAGAGCATGTTCTTGGTACGGACGAGACCGCCGTAGAACAGTGCCAGGCCGGGAAGGATCATGGCCAGGACAAGAACGGTCGAGACCATCATCCAGGCCGTATCGCCCTTGTCAGGGGTCGGAGCAGCTGCTGCAGCGGCTTCCTGGGCCCAGGCGGGCATGGCGGTCAGCGCGGAGACGGCGAGACCGCCGAGACCCGTCGCCAGCTTGTGGTGAAGCTTCATGTTTCCCCCTTTTCTCAGAGCGCGACGTCGTCGGTTTCGCCGGTGCGGATCCGCACCGCCTGCGCGACGTCGAGGACGAAGATCTTGCCGTCGCCGATGGCGCCGGTGTTGGCCGACTGCTGGATCGCCTCGACGACCCGGCCCGCCAGATCGTCGGTGGTGGCCACCTCGATCTTGATCTTCGGAACCATGTTGGTGCTGTACTCGGCCCCCCGGTAGATTTCCGTCTGACCCTTCTGCCGCCCGAAGCCCTTGACCTCGGTAACGGTCATGCCCTGCACGCCCAGGCCCGAGAGCGCTTCGCGCACCTCGTCCAGCTTGAACGGCTTGATGATGGCAATGACGAGTTTCATTCTGCCTCCCTCTTTTAGCCCGATTGTGCATCGCAATAAGCGTGCCAGTTCCATGAATCGCCGGATTCACAGGCTCGATTTTACAAAGGGGGAAAAGGGGCGCCGAACGACTCGGAAAGCCTTTGATTAAAAGTTAAGCCCTGCCTTTTTTTTGGGCAGGACATCTGCCTGATTTCGAGCTTACCTGCCTCCGTCGCGCGGAGAAAAGGCGTGTCAGAAGGGTGGCGGCGCTCATGCCGGTCCGTCGGTAGGCATCGGAAGGGCCGTCAGGCCGGAGGGCGATCCTGCAGGATCATGTGGGCGCTTTCGGTCGCCTGGCGGGTGGTCTCGGCGAGGGTGCGCACCTCGGCCGCCACGATGGCGAAGCCTCGGCCGGCCTGGCCAGCCCGGGCGGCCTCGATGCTTGCGCTGACCGCCAGGAGCTTGGTCTGCTGCGCCAGCTTGCCGATCGACCCGACAACCGTACCGAGCTGTCGGTGCGTCAGCTCCAGCTTCCGGCTGCGGTCTTCCAGTTCGGCACGCAGGCTTGCATCGGATTCGACCTGCACCTGTTCGGTGATGTCGGATGCGAATTTCACGATCTTATAGGGCTGCCCCCGGGCGTCCAATATGGGGTTGTAGGTCGCCTGGATCCAGATTTCCTTCCCGCCGCTGCCGATCCGCATGAAACGCCCAGCCTCGAAGCGCCCATGTCCCAGCGCACCCCAGAACCGGCGATATTCTTCCGAGGCCGCAACCTCGGGCAAGCAGAAGATACGATGATGCCGCCCCACGATCTCGTCCAGCGCATAGCCGAACAGCCGCAGGAAATTGTCGTTCGCCGAGAGGATTGTCCCGTTCAGGTCGAATTCGATCGTCGCATGCGACCGATCGATCGCGCGCACGACGCTGCCGTGCTCGGCGCTGACGCGTTTCTGGGCCGTGATGTCGGTCGCGAACTTCAGGACCCGGCAGGGTGCCCCATGATTATCCAATACCGGATTATAGCTGGCCTGGAACCAGATCGCCGAACCGTCGCTGCGCAGGCGCGCATATTCGCCGGAATGACATTCGCCGCTTCCCAGCCGGGTCCAGAAGTGGCGATAGTCCTCCGACGCGGCATGGCGGGCCTCACAGAAGATGCGGTGATGGCGGCCTTCCAGCGCCTCGATCGAATAGCCGACAGCGGCCAGGAAATGGTCGTTGGCCCAGACGATCGTGCCGTCCAGCGCAAACTCGGCAACCGCCTGCGACCGGATCACCGCTTCCCACAGCGAATCCCCGCGATAACGCTCAAAGCAATGCGCCTCGCCAGCCATTCCCCGAACGCCCCCGTCGAACCTGCCCAAGAATCTGCTGTATGAGATTGTTTCTGCGCAACAACTCGGTGTTTTCCCCTAACGCTCTCTCACCAGTCCCGGCTGGCCGCTATCCCCGCTTCCTCACCAGGGCGGTTCGGGCGACCAAGGGCCGCATTGCGCGCGGGGAAGCGGCCATAGCGTGCGATCATGTCATGGTGCTTGCGCGCGAAATTGAGCGAATTGGCGATGCCGAGCGCGGTGAACAGCGCCACCGATCGCTGCTGATCCTTCAACCGCTCGCTATGCTGAAAGGGCATGTACAGAAAGCTGCGCTCGTCCCTGGTCATCGCCTGATCCAATCCACGGTCGATGGCGCCCTCCGCTATCGCCAGCGCGAGAGGGTCGGTCGAGAAGGCGTCGGCATGGCCGCGGAACATGTTGCGCGAAAACTGGTCGAACAGGATCACGCCGGCCAGCGCCTCGCGCGGTGAATCGAGGAATGTTTCGGGCGGACGGCTGCGCCAAGCTTCCCAGAGCTCGCCGAAGCGCTCGATGATCGCCGCGTCGGTCTCGGCCGATCGGGTCCACCAGCGGTCGGGCCCGATTTCGTCGAACCAGAAACCCAGGATCGCTTCGGTGCCTTCGGCGGGGGTCACCATCGCCGCGACGCCGGGCGCGGTGGCCGGCCGACCAGCGCACGGATATCCGCGAGATGATCGATCACACTCTGGCGGCCGATCGCGATCAGCTCGTCGGCGCGGGTGAAGTCGTGGATCTCGACATGGCCGACCGGCAGAGTCAGCGCATAGTCGGGTGGATCGAGCGCCAGCGAGTGGCGCGCCAGTTCGGCCATCAGCAACATAGTGGAGGCTCTAACGACCGCTATCGACGGATGGTTGCGCGCCGGCCGCGCGCGGATCGCGCTGGCGACCCGGCGGCCATGATAATCGCCCTGGAGATTGACCGAGAGCACCGGCAGCTTCGGCGCGATCGCCCGCGCCGCGGCGACCGGCACCGGCATCACCACGCCGCCGTCGACCAGGAACTGCCCGTCGAACTGAACCGGCCGGAACAGGCCCGGAATCGCGATCGACGCCATGATCGCAGGGTTGACCGGCCCCCGATCGATGATCACCGGCTTGCCCGAGACCAGATCGCAGGCGACCGCGCAGGACGGGATCAGCAGTTCCTGGAATTGCAGCCTGGCGAAATGCATCTCCAGATCACGCAGGATGCCGCGCCCGCCCAGCATCGCGCCCGGACGGAAATGGATGTCGAGATAGGACAGCACGCGCAGCCAGTTGGCAGAGCGGGCAATCCGTTCGAGCGGGTCGAGCTTGCCCGCCGCGAAGGCCACCGCAGCGAGCGCCCCGATCGACGTGCCGGCGGCGGCGCGGACGGGAATGCCGTGATCCTGCAGCGCGCGCAGCACGCCGATATGCGCCCAGCCCAGCGCGGCCCCACCCCCGAGTGCGACCGCGATCGCCATGGATCAGGCCGCCGTGCCGCCCACGGTAAGCGCGGACACCATGACGGTCGGCTGGCCAACCCCGGCCGGGACGGACTGGCCGCCCTTGCCACAGATGCCGACGCCTTCGTCCAGCGCCATGTCGTTGCCGATCGCGGTGACCTTCGTCAGCACTGACGGCCCGTCGCCGATCAGGGTCGCGCCCTTGATCGGCACGGTCAGCTTCCCATTCTCGATCTTGTACGCCTCGGTGCAGGAGAAGACGAACTTGCCCGAGGTGATGTCGACCTGCCCGCCGCCGAAGCTCTTGGCATAGATGCCGTTGCCGGCGCGGGCGATGATCTCCTCGGGGTCTTCCGCGCCGCCATACATGAAGGTGTTGGTCATGCGCGGCATCGGCGCATGGGCGTAGCTTTCGCGGCGGCCGTTGCCCGTCGGATCGACCCCCATCAGCCGCGCGTTGAGCCGGTCCTGGATATAGCCCTTGAGTATGCCGTCCTCGATCAGGACGGTGCATTGGGTGGGCGTCCCCTCATCGTCGATGGTCAGCGAGCCGCGACGGTCGGCAATTGAGCCGTCATCGACCACGGTGACGCCAGGTGCGGCGACCCGATCGCCGATCCGTCCGGCGAAGGCCGAGGTGCCCTTGCGGTTGAAATCGCCTTCCAAACCATGGCCGATCGCCTCGTGGAGCAGCACGCCCGGCCAGCCGGGGCCGCACACCACGGTCATCTCTCCCGCCGGGGCCGCGACCGCATCGAGATTGACGATCGCCTGCGCCAGCGCCTCGTCGATCGCGCGATTCCACTGCGCCGGCTCGAACAGCCGGTCATAGAGATAGCGTCCACCCATGCCGAAGAAGCCGGTTTCGCGGCGGCCGTTCTGCTCGACGACGATCGAGACGTTGAGGCGGACGAGCGGGCGCACGTCGAAGGCTGTGAAACCGTCGGGGCGGACGATCTCGACGACGCTCCACGATCCCGACAGGCCGACCGACACCTGGACGACGCGCGGATCGCGCGCGCGGGCGGCGGCATCGACCTGCTGGCAAAGCTCGACCTTCTTCGCGAAGGGGATCAGGCCCAGCGGATCGTCGGCTGTATAGAGACTGCTATTGGTGCGGCGCGGCGGCGCGCTACGGCTGCCCGTCGCCGGGTCCAGCAGGGTCATCGTCTCACCGGCGCGCAGGATCGCGGCCTCGCTCAGCTCATTGGCATGGGCGAAAGCGGTGGTCTCGCCCGAAACGCCGCGCAGACCGAAGCCCGCCTGCGTATTATAGTCCGCAGTCTTCAGCCGCCCGTCATCGAAGCCAAAGCTCTCCGACGTCATATATTGGAGATAGAGCTCGCCGTCGTCGCAGCCCTTCAGGGTCTGCGCGGTGAGCCGCAGCGCCGCGTCGGGATCGAGCGCGTCGCGGTAGAGGAAATGGCGGGGGTCGGGTGCGAGGATGGTCATGGGCCCGATATAGGCGCTCCAAGGCGAAGCCCAATAGGGATATTTGCCTCTTATCCGTCATTCCCAGCCGTCATGCTGAACGTGTTTCAGCATCCACCCGCCCGCTGAGACAGGTTGTAAGACGGAAAATACAGCGTGGCTGCAGGATCCGCCGGGTCTGCAGCAAGCTTCAGAGTAGATGCCGAAACAAGGTCAGCCTGACGAGGTAAAGGCTAGCTGACTCAGTGGTGCCCGCCGTCCCCGCCGCCCTGCAGTACGAACCTACGGTCGCAATAGCCGCAATCGGCATAGCCGAGGTCGGGATCGATCTCGATGAACACGCGCGGATGGCCAAGCGCCGCACCACCCGGAATCTCACTGGCCCCGTCGCAGGCGACGCGGGTCGAAGTGACGGTGACGGTCTCGGGGGCGGACGGCTGGCTGCTCATGCGCGCCGATTAGCAAGAGGCGCAGAGTCGCGCAACGTGTCGCGCAATCAGTAGCGGCGCCCGAAGCGGCTATTCTCGAAGGCCAGCGCGATCGAGCCGCTGTCGCCGACCGGCGCGACCATCGATCCGAACACGCCGCGCGCGCCGCCGGTGCCGACGAACATGCCGACCTCGCCATGGATCTGCTTGCTCAAGCCGTTTATCGCCGGCTCGCCGATATCCGACTGGCGCCGCGCGGCGGCGGCATCGAGCAGCTTCTCCTTGGCGGCGGGGCTCAGCGCCACCACCGTCTCCTCGGCGCCGGCGGCGGAGGCGATCAGCAACGCGGCGAGCGCGAGGCCATATCGTGCGGAGGTGTGATGTGCTGTCATGGGTCCGTGATGGTAGCAGAGCGGTGAAGCGCAGGTGAACGAAAAGCACGAAGCATCGGTGAAGCTCTGGTTCGACGGCGGCTGCCGCCCCAATCCCGGTGCGATGGAGACCGCCGTGGTGCTGCGCGGCATCGCCGATATCCGGCGCGGCCTTGGCCATGGCGGCAACGAACAGGCCGAGTGGCTGGCGCTGCTCCATGCGCTGGAGGTCGCCGCGGCGAACGGCCTGCGCGACATCATCCTGATCGGCGATTCGCTCTCGGTGATCCGGCAGGCGACGCGGAAGCAGTCCAGCCGATCGGCCGAGGCGAAGGAATGCCGCGAACGGTTCAAGCAATCCGCCGCCCGTTTCGACCGGGTCCGTCTGCGCCACACGATGCGCGCACACAATCTGGCGGGCATCGCGCTGGAGCGGGCGCGATGGATGCAGCAAGGCGCTTGACGCCTCGCACGAGATCGATCATTATGTTCTCCATTTGTTCTTGATATGTAGGGAGTGGATTGAGACCTTTCGGCCTGACGAATCCGAAGGAGCCGACCGTTGACCGACCGCCGATACGCGAATGTCTGGCAGAAGATGCTGCTGGAAGAACAGGAGAGAAGGAGCGCGCGGCGGCGAATGCCGAAAGCCAGCGCATGCTCGATGATTATGATCGGATGCTGCAAGGCGCCGCTGTCGACCGACAGCGGAATGCGGAGCGGAAACTGGGCTATGACACCGCTGCGCTTCCCGCTTCCGGAGGCGTCACCCAGCCGCCGCCTCGACTGCCTTACGACTTCGATCTGGGCGATCCGCTAGCAGGGCCGGGCGCCGATGGATATCTGGATGGGGATATTGTGGTGAATGGGCATCACAAAACTGGATATCCTTCACGGACCGTGTTTTCGCCTCAAGATTGCGTGACTCGTCAAGTCGGTTGGCAGAATGCCAAGAACCATAAAGAGGGTTATGGATATCGGGCCTATTGCGACTTTACCGACGGAACGGGCGGTATCGTCATTGCGCATATGCAGCCCGACACGATACCTCCAAGTGGCACGCTGATAGGCGCCAACGAGCCGATGGGGCGTTATGGCAATCCCGCCACGGGTGATGTGACTGGACCCCACCTTCATCGGGGCCAATACGATAGTTCGGGCCGATTAATTCCCCCGAATCTCCCATCGCCTTTCCGTGAGCGCGGACAGATGTTGAGCCCTTATGGCATGAGGACACTGAGAGGCCGAACGAGGATGCACAAGGGAGAAGATTGGATCGAATAATCGTCGGAGGATACAGTCTCTACAAATGGATGTGAGGACCCATGAAGGCTGGCATATTTATCTTGACGATCGCCTC
>SCUQ01000293.1 GCA_004297635.1 Rhizorhabdus sp.
TGAATAAGTATGGAAGACATCTACATCGTCAGCGGCGTCCGCACCGCGATTGGCGACTTCGGCGGATCGCTGAAGAGCTTCTCTGCGTCTGACCTCGGGGGGAAGGTCGTCGGTGAGGCGATCGGCCGGGCCGGGATCGCGCCGTCCGACGTCGAGCATGTCGTGATCGGCCAGGTCATGCCCACCGGTGCCAAGGACGGGATGCTGGCGCGCGTCATCGCCCTCGAAGCCGGCGTGCCGATCGAGGCGCCCGCGCTGACGATCAACCGCCTGTGCGGCTCGGGCGTCCAGTCGATCGTCTCCGCGGCGCAGATGATGCAGCTGGGCGAGGCGTCGATCACCGTCGCCGGCGGCGCGGAATCGATGTCGAACGTGCCCTATCACGATCATGGCGCCCGCTGGGGCGTGAAGATGGGCAACAATGTCCTGTCCGATGCGCTGGTCGAGGGGCTGCAGGATGCGCGCGGCGGCTATCATATGGGCATCACCGCCGAGAATTGCGCCGAGCGCCACCAGGTGAGCCGCGAGGAGCAGGATGCACTTGCGCTCGAAGGTCATCAGCGCGCGATCGCCGCGATCGAGGAAGGCCGCTTCAAGACGCAGATCCTGCCGATCGAGATCAAGACGCGCAAGGGCGTCACCGTCTTCGATACCGACGAGCACCCGCGCGCCGACACCAATATCGAGACGCTCGCCAAGATGAAGCCGGCCTTCAAGAAGGATGGCGGCACCGTCACCGCCGCCAATGCCAGCGGCATCAATGACGCGGCGGCAGCGGTAGTCCTGGCGACCGGCAGCGAGGTGGAGAAGCGCGGGTTGAAGCCGCTGGCGAAGATCGTCGCCTGGGGCCATGCCGGCGTCGAGCCGGAATATATGGGCGAAGGCCCGATCAAGGCGGTTCCGGTCGCGCTCAAGCGCGCTGGCCTAACCCTTGCCGACATGGATGTGATCGAAGCCAATGAGGCCTTCGCGGCACAGGCGCTGGCCGTCGCCAAGTCGCTCGGTTTCGATCGGACGAAGCTCAACCCCAACGGCTCGGGCATCGCGCTGGGCCACCCGGTCGGCGCCACCGGCACGATCCTGACGGTCAAGGCCGCCTATGAGCTGCAGCGCACCGGCGGCCGCTACGCGCTGATCACCATGTGCATCGGCGGCGGGCAGGGCATCGCCCTGGTCATCGAAAGGGTCTGACGATGAAGCTGGGCCGCCTCAACCATGTCGGGGTCGCGACCCCGTCGATCGAGAAGAGCATCGCCTTCTACCGCGACGTGATGGGCGCGGAGGTGATCCGTGAGCCCTTCGACCTGCCGGCGCAGGGGGTGAAGGTCTGCTTCGTCGATACGCCGAACAGCCAGATCGAGCTGATCGAGCCGCTGGGCGAAGCCTCGCCGATCCACGGCTTCCTCGCCAAGAATCCGGCGGGTGGCCAGCATCACCTCTGCTACGAGGTGCCCGATATCCATGCCGCCAAGGCCTGGTTCGAGGGCAAGGGCGCCAAGGTGCTCGGCGAGCCGCGCATCGGCGCGCATGGCACGCTGATCTTCTTCGTCCATCCGAAGGACATGGGCGGGGTGCTGACCGAGATCATGGAAACCCCCAAGCCGGGCGCCGCGCATTGACCTACCGGACGATCCGATTCGATCTGAGCGACGATGTCGCGACGATCACGCTCAACCGCCCCGACCGGATGAACGCGCTCACCCCGCTCGTCTTGGAAGAGGCCAGCACGGCGATCGACCAAGCGCTGGGTGACGGTGCGCGGGCATTGATGCTCACCGGCGAAGGGCGTGCCTTCTGCTCGGGCGCCGATCTGGTTCCCGACGAATATGGCTATGCGGGGCTGCCCGACGATCTGGGCGAACTGCTCGATAGCCATTACCACCCGTTCATACGCAAGCTGGCCGGGCTCGACATTCCGGTGGTCAGCGCGATCAACGGCCCTGCCGTCGGTGCGGGTATGGGGCTCGCTCTGACCGCCGATCTCACCGTGATGGCACGTTCCGCCTATCTGCTGCTCGCCTTCGTCAACATCGGGCTGGTGCCCGATGCGGGCGTGACGTGGCTGATCGCCAAGGGCGCCGGCCGCGCCCAGGCGATGGAAATGGCGCTGCTCGGCGATCGGATTTCCGCCGAGGATGCCAGGGCGATGGGGCTGATCAACCGCGTCGTCGATGATATGGCGGTGCTGGAGGAAGCGCGGGGTCTGGCACTGCGCCTCGCCCGCGGCCCCACTGTCGCGATCGGCATGATCCGCAAGCAGGTGGCCGCCGCCCTCAACCATACGCTCGACGAGACGCTCGACGCGGAGTGCCGGAACCAGAGCAGGGCAGGCCGCAGCCAGGATTTCCGGGAAGCCATCGCCGCCTTTGGTGAGAAGCGCAAACCAATCTTCAAGGGACGCTGAGATGACCGACAAGACGCTCGCGGACTGGCAGGCCGCCGCTGCGAAGGAGGTGAAGGGCAAGGACCTGACCTGGCAGACCCCCGAGGGGATCGCGGTCAAGCCGCTCTACACGGCGGACGATGTTGCCGGGATCGATCCCGGCCTGCCGGGCTTCGCGCCGTTCACGCGCGGCGTGCGCGCGTCGATGTATGCCGGCCGTCCCTGGACGATCCGCCAATATGCAGGCTTTTCGACTGCCGAGGAATCGAACGCTTTCTACCATCGCAACCTGAAGGCGGGGCAGAAGGGCCTGTCGGTCGCCTTCGACCTGGCCACCCACCGTGGCTATGACAGCGATCATGTCCGCGTGACCGGCGATGTCGGCAAGGCGGGCGTGGCGATCGACACGATCGACGACATGAAGATCCTGTTCGACGGCATCCCGCTCGACCAGATGTCCGTGTCGATGACGATGAACGGCGCGGTGATCCCGATCCTCGCCTTCTTCATCGTCGCCGGGGAGGAGCAGGGCGTGCCGCGCGCCCAGCTCGACGGGACCATCCAGAACGACATCCTCAAGGAGTTCATGGTCCGCAACACCTATATCTACCCGCCCGAGCCGAGCATGCGGATCATCTCGGACATCTTCGGCTACACCTCGCGCGAGATGCCGAAGTTCAACTCGATCTCGATCTCCGGCTATCACATGCAGGAAGCCGGGGCGACGCAGGTCCAGGAGCTGGCCTTCACCATCGCCGACGGCATGGAATATGTGAAATATGGCGTGGCATCGGGCCTCGATATCGACAAATTCGCCGGGCGGCTGAGCTTCTTCTTCGCGATCGGCATGAACTTCTTCATGGAGATCGCGAAGCTGCGCGCCGCGCGCGTGCTGTGGCACCGGGTGATGACGCAGCTGGGCGCGAAGGACGAGCGCTCGAAGATGCTGCGCACCCATTGCCAGACGTCGGGCGTCTCGCTGACCGAGCAGGACCCGTACAACAACGTCATGCGCACCACGATCGAGGCGATGGCGGCGATGCTGGGCGGCACCCAGTCGCTCCATACCAACGCACTGGACGAGGCGATCGCGCTGCCGACCGATTTCTCGGCCCGGATCGCCCGCAACACCCAGATCGTCATCCAGGAAGAAACCGGGATGACCAAGGTCGTCGATCCGCTCGGCGGCTCCTATTATGTCGAGAGCCTGACCCAGGAGCTGGTCGACAAGGCCTGGGCGATCATCGAGAAGGTCGAGGCCGAAGGCGGCATGGCCAAGGCCGTGGCGGCCGGCTGGCCCAAGGCGATGATCGAGGAGGCCTCGGCGGCCAAGGCGGCACGGATCGACCGGGTCGAAGAGGTGATCGTCGGCGTCAACAAATATAAGCTGGCGCAGGAAGATCCGATCGACATTCTCGACGTGGACAATGTCGCGGTGCGCGAATCGCAGATCGCCCGGATCCAGAAGGTGAAGGCGGGTCGCGACGAGGCCGCCTGCCAGGCGGCACTGGCCGCGCTGACCGAGGGCGCGAAGGGCAATGCCAATCTGCTCGAACTGGCGGTCGAATGCGCGCGCAAGCGGGCGACCCTGGGCGAGATCAGCGCGGCGATGGAAGAGGTGTTCGGGCGCTTCGGCACCAACCCGACCCCGGTCAAGGGCATCTATGGCGGCGCCTATGGCGACGATCCGCGCTGGCTGGGCCTGATCGACGGGGTCGGCGCGATCAGCCAGCGCAAGGGCCGCAAGCCGAAGATGCTCGTCGCCAAGATGGGCCAGGACGGCCATGATCGCGGCGCCAATCTCGTCTCCTCCGCGTTCGGCGATCTCGGCTTCGAGGTGGTCGCCGGGCCGCTGTTCCAGACGCCGAAGGAAGCCGCGGAGCTGGCTATCAAGGCCGATGTCGACGTGGTGGGGGCCTCCAGCCTCGCCGCGGGACACAAGACCTTGATCCCCGAGCTGATCGGCCATCTGCGCGATGCCGGCCGCAGCGACATCAAGGTGATCGCGGGCGGCGTCATCCCGGCGCAGGACTATCAGTTCCTGCGCGATGCGGGCGTGCAGGGCATTTTCGGCCCCGGCACCAATCTGGTCAGCGCGGCGACCGAAGTGCTACGGCTGTTGGGCCACAACCAACCGCCCGAAGGCCTGGAGGCCGCCGAATGAATGCACATAGCAATCCCCGCCCCGCCATCCGCTCCGACTGGACCCGCGAGGAAATAGCGGCTCTGTTCGATCTGCCGTTCAACGATCTGCTCTGGCAGGCGCAGGCCACGCACCGCGAGAATCACGAGGCGAACGCGGTCCAGCTGTCGACCCTGCTGTCGATCAAGACCGGCGGCTGCCCGGAGGATTGCGGCTATTGCAACCAGTCGGTCCATGCCGAGACGGGGCTGAAGGCCACCAAGCTGATGGACGTCCGCGCGGTGCTGCAGTCCGCGGCGCAGGCGAAGGATGCCGGCTCGACCCGCTTCTGCATGGGCGCCGCCTGGCGCAACCCCAAGGACCGCGACATGCCCGCCATCGTCGAGATGGTGAAGGGCGTCCGCCAGATGGGCATGGAAACCTGCATGACCCTGGGCATGCTCACCGAGACGCAGGCCAGGACGCTCGCCGATGCCGGTCTCGACTATTACAACCATAATATCGACACCTCGCCCGAACGCTATGAGGCGGTGATCACCACGCGGACCTTCGAGGACCGCATCGAGACGCTCGAGCATGTCCGCGAGGCGGGGATCAACGTCTGCTGCGGCGGCATCGTCGGCATGGGCGAGACCCGCGCCGACCGCGTCGGTTTCATCCACGCGCTGGCGACCCTGCCGGTCCATCCCGAAAGCGTGCCCGTCAACGCGCTGGTGCCGGTCAAGGGCACGGTGCTGGGCGACATGCTGGCCGATACGCCGCTGGCGAAGATCGACGAGATCGAGTTCGTCCGCACCGTCGCGGTCGCGCGCATCGCCATGCCCGGCTCGATGGTCCGCCTGTCGGCGGGCCGCGAAAGCATGTCCGATGCGGCGCAGGCGCTGTGTTTCATGGCGGGCGCCAATTCGATCTTCACCGGCGACAAGCTGCTGACCACCGACAATGCCGGCGACGACCGTGACGCGGCCCTGTTCGCCAAGCTCGGCGTCACGCCGATGGCAGCGCAGTGCAAGGTGGAGCTGGCGGCGGAATGATCGCACTGGTGCGAGCCTTGATTTGGTCGGCATTGATGCTGGCCGGCTGCGGTCCGGCATCGGCTGGGCATCTGGGCGAACTCAGCACCACCGCCAAGGCCGGAAATGTCATTGTCATCGGCGACTTCGTGGCCCGCTTGTGCGTCGATTCGGTGATCGGATCAGCCTCCTTCGGAACGGCGTTGCGAGACACGGGGTGGAGCTTCCGGCAGACGCAGCAAGCTGATCAGTCGACCACGCTCGACGTATGGGAAGCTCCCAACCTCACCCTGATCCATTCGGCTGAACCCGTAAAAATCAAGAACGCAGACGTCTGGATGTGTTCGGTCAAGATCAATGCTCCGGTTGCCCCAACCATCGAACAGCTAGAAGCGCATTTCCGCGCTCGGTTTGATCAGGACGTGACAAGGTCGGCACCGGCTGACTGGCACTGGAAACCTCGCCCTCTGGCCGAAGCACACATCAACATGATCCCGTCCGATCAGCCGGGCTCCGTGTTTGTGCATGTTGAATTCGCCGACATGAAACCTCTCAACGCCCTGTTTGGAAGCTGAAATGTTCAAGAAGATTCTGATCGCCAATCGCGGCGAAATCGCCTGCCGCGTGATCAAGACCGCCCGGCGCATGGGCATCAAGACCGTCGCGGTCTATTCGGACGCGGATGCGCGCGCGCCGCATGTCGAAATGGCCGACGAGGCCGTCCATATCGGCGCTTCCCCAGCGTCCGAAAGCTATCTGATCGCCGAGAAGATCATCCAGGCCTGCAAGGACACCGGCGCCGAGGCGGTCCATCCCGGCTATGGCTTCCTGTCGGAGCGGACCAGCTTCGCCGAAGCCCTGGAAAAGGCGAACATCGCCTTCATCGGCCCGCCGGTCGGCGCGATCGCCGCGATGGGCGACAAGATCGAATCGAAGAAGCTCGCGATGGAAGCCGGCGTCAACGTCGTCCCCGGCTTCGTCGGTGAGATCGACTCGACCGACCATGCCGTCGAGATATCGAACGGCATCGGCTACCCGGTGATGATGAAGGCGTCCGCCGGCGGCGGCGGCAAGGGCATGCGCCTGGCCTATTCGGAGAAGGACGTCCGCGAGAATTTCGAGAGCGTGAAGCGCGAGGGCCTTGCCAGCTTCGGTGACGACCGCGTCTTCATCGAGAAGTTCATCGAAAGCCCGCGCCATATCGAGATCCAGATCCTCGGCGATAAGCACGGCAACATCCTCTATCTGAACGAGCGTGAATGCTCGATCCAGCGCCGCCACCAGAAGGTGGTCGAGGAGGCGCCGTCGCCCTTCGTCACCCCGAAGATGCGCAAGGCGATGGGCGAGCAGTGCGTCGCGCTCGCCCGTGCGGTCGGCTATTACAGCGCGGGCACGGTCGAGCTGATCGTCTCGGGCGCCGACACGACCGGCGAGGGCTTCTACTTTCTCGAGATGAACACCCGTCTCCAGGTCGAGCATCCGGTCACCGAATGCATCACCGGGCTCGACCTCGTCGAACAGATGATCCGCGTCGCCTATGGCGAGAAGCTGGCCTTCACCCAGGACGATGTGAAGATCAACGGCTGGGCGGTCGAGAACCGGGTCTATGCCGAGGACCCCTATCGCGGCTTCCTGCCTTCGACCGGACGGCTGGTGCGCTATCGCCCGCCGGCCGAGGCCGACAATGTGCGTGTCGACGACGGGGTCTATGAGGGCTCCGAAATCTCGATGTTCTACGATCCGATGATCGCCAAGCTGATCACCTGGGGCCAGACCCGCGAGCAGGCGATCGACAAGCAGATCACCGCGCTCGACCGGTTCGAGATCGACGGCATCGGCCATAATATCGATTTCCTCTCGGCGCTGATGCAGCACGACCGCTTCCGCTCGGGCAACATCACCACCGGCTTCATCGCCGAGGAATTTCCGGAGGGCTTCACCGGTGCCGCCGCGAACGAGGTGCTGAGCCGCCGTCTCGCGGCGATCGCGGGGGTGCTCGCCACGGTGGATGCCGCGCGTGCCGCGCAGATCGAGGGTCGCCTCAACGGCCCCGAGGAGCCGTCGACGAGCTGGGTCGTCACCCTTGATGGGGTAGAGCGGCAGATCGAGATCGCCGGCGACGCCGTGACGGTGGACGGTGTTCCGACCGTGGTCGATGCGCCCTATGTACCCGGGCAGCGGCTGGTGGAGGCGGTGGTGGACGGCGAGACGCTGTCGCTGCGGGTCGAGCGCAGGCGCACCGGCTGGCGCTTCACGGCGCGGGGCGCGAGCCACAGCCTGCGCGTGCTGACCCCCAGGGTCGCGGCGCTGTCGCATCACATGATCGAGAAGATCCCGCCGGACCTGTCGCGCTTCCTGCTCTGCCCGATGCCGGGGCTGGTGACGGCGATCCACGTCGAGGCGGGTGCGAAGGTCGAGGCCGGTCAGCCGCTCGCCGTGGTCGAGGCGATGAAGATGGAGAATATCCTGCGCGCCGAGAAGGCCGGCACCGTCAAGGCGGTTGCGGCGACGGCCGGCGACAGCCTGGCGGTCGACGCGGTGATCCTGGAATTCGAATGACCGCGACCCTCCCTCTCCGCGCTGGCGGAGGGGGAGGGCCGGAGGTCAGCTCCGCTTAGAAGGCGAAGACGAGGCCCGCCATCGGGCGGATGCTGTCGAAATCATAGGTATCGGCCTGCAGCCGCAGGCGCGGTCCGGCTTCGCCGAGGATACCGCCGAGACCGATTTCCTTCGGGCCGACTTCGACGCCGACGCCATAGGTCCAGTCCTTCTGGTCAGAGAAGCCGCGACGGCCATTGACCCACTGATAGCCGGCCGATGCGAAGATCAGGCCGCTCTGGCCAGCGCGCACGCCGACCCGGCCCTTCACGCCATATTCCCAATCGATGTCCTTGAAACCCTTGGCGGCGTTGCCTTCGACGCCGACGAAGACGGGGCCGAACGGCATGTTGATGCCGGCGATGCCCTCGACGAGGGCGCCATCCATCTTGCCGCGGGAACCGACGGTGCCGAACTCGCTGCGGCGGTCGAAATTATGATAGCCACCGAGCAC